>JASFNY010000120.1:0-6093 GCA_050116795.1 Thiohalophilus sp. | reverse complement strand
GGTGTCACCCAGGAGTGGGCTGAACAATATCCCCATACGCATCAGGCGCTGATTATGGCACTGCTTGATGCCAGTAGCTGGCTGGATGACCCCCAGAACAGACTCGAGGCAGCGACGCTGATTTCGCGACCTGTTTATGTGAATGCACCGGAACATGTTGTCCGTATGTCGATGACCGGCACCTTCAAATACGCAGGCAATGCATTACCACGTTCATTACCCGATTTTAACGTGTTTCATCGCTATGCTGCGAACTTCCCCTGGCGCTCGCATGCCATCTGGTACCTGACCCAGATGGTACGCTGGGGTCAAGTGGATCAGGCAATCGATTTTATTAACACTGCTGAAAGCGTTTACCGACCCGAAATATATCGGGAAGCAGCCTACAGGCTGGGAATCGATACTCCTGAAATAGATTACAAACGAGAAGGTCATCATGCTGGAAAATGGCAGATAAATGATGGCGATTCTTCCGTATCGATGGGTGCGGACCAATTTCTGGATCAACGATATTTTGATCCATTTAAACCACTTGAATATCTGAATAACTTCGAGATCCACCACATCAACATCGCATTGGCTGACCTGGCCGAACTGAACGTTGCGCAAAACAACGTAGCCATACGACAGCCAATTGTTTAGGAGATAATACAATGCAGGAAAAACTGGTAGTGATCGGCAATGGCATGGCCGGCATGCGTACAATAGAGGAATTGCTCAAGCTCGCGCCGGATATGTACAGCATCACAGTTTTCGGCGATGAACCACATCCCAACTACAACCGTATTATGCTCTCACCTGTCTTGTCAGGCGAAAAGCAGTTTGAAGAAATTATCCTGAATGATAATTCATGGTATGCGGACAACCGTATAACCCTGAAAAGTGGCTCAACAGTATCAAAAATTGATCGACTTGCCCGCAAGGTATACACCCAGGATGGCTACGAGGCTGACTACGACCGTCTACTGATCGCAACAGGCTCACTTCCCTTTATTCTCCCGATTCCGGGCAATGAACTCGAAGGAGTTATCGGGTTCAGAACCATAACTGATGTTGAAAATATGCTTTCCACGGCGGATAAGGCAAAAAACGCCGTAGTAATTGGCGGTGGCCTGCTGGGCCTTGAGGCGGCAAACGGACTGTTAAACAGAGGCATGAACGTCACGGTTATACATCTTCCGGATGTGCTGATGGAACGCCAACTGGATACGGAGGCTGCCACCCTACTTCGCGAAGAACTGGAAGGACGCGGCCTTAAAATTATCACTGACGCGAATACCGAGGCATTACTGGGTATTGACCATGTTGAAAAGGTCCGCCTGAAAGATGGTACCGAACTCGATGCCGATATGGTTGTCATGGCGGTCGGAATTCGACCCAACATCAGTCTGGCCAAAAATGCGGATCTGCATTGCGAACGGGGTATCGTAGTCAATGACACGATGCAAAGTTTTGATCCAAAAATCTATGCGGTTGGAGAATGTGTACAACATCGGGGCCAGACATATGGCCTGGTTGCCCCTCTGTTCGAACAGGCGAAAGTTTGCGCCAATCACCTCGCGTATCTGGGTTATGGTCGCTATGAAGGCTCAGCTACGGCTACGCGCCTGAAAGTCAGCGGCGTGGAACTGTTTTCGGCCGGCAACTTTATGGGGGATGAATCCACCGAGTCCATCGTTCTGAAGGATGCCTCGCATGGTATCTACAAAAAGCTCGTACTGAAAGACAACCGTATACAAGGCGCGGTACTGTATGGCGATACGGTAGACAGTACCTGGTATTACGAGTTGATGCGGGAAGGTTCCGATATCAGTGCGCATCGCAACCAGTTGATGTTCGGCCGCACCCATATCAGTGATGCCGGGCATGGGGGTCAGGATTCGGCTGCGGCCATGGAGGACTCCGCCCAGGTATGTGACTGCAACGGTGTTTGCAAGGGTGATATCGTCAACGCTATAAGAAACGAGGGATTGTTCACACTGGATGACGTCAAGAAACATACCAAAGCCTCGTCCTCATGCGGAGGATGTACCGGCCTGGTCGAACAAATTCTTGCTACAACAATCGGTGGTGATTACACCGCGCCGGAGAAAAAGCCGCTCTGCCCCTGTACTGACTTCACGCATGAAGAAGTCCGTGAAGCTGTCAAAAGCCAGCATCTGACCACTCGTGAAACTGCAATGTCAAAAATGGAATGGCGTTCGGTCGATGGTTGCCCTACCTGCAGACCCGCACTCAACTATTACATGCTCTCCACTTGGCCGGAAGAAGCAGTGGATGATCCAAATTCACGCTTCGTCAATGAACGTGTGCATGCCAATATCCAGAAAGATCGCAGTTACACTGTCGTGCCCCGTATGTGGGGTGGCGTGACCTCACCAGAAGAATTACGGGCCATCGCGGATGTGGCTGAAAAATACGCAGTGCCGATGGTGAAACTCACGGGTGGTCAACGTATCGATCTGGTTGGTGTGCAAAAAGATCAGTTGCCTGATATCTGGGCCGACCTCAATGCCGCCGGCATGGTATCGGGGCACGCCTACGGCAAAGCCCTGCGGACCGTCAAAACCTGTATTGGCGCCCAGTTCTGTCGCTTCGGGACCCAGGATTCAATCGGCATGGGTATCGATCTGGAAAAAATGACCTGGGGCTCCTGGACCCCGCATAAATTCAAGATGGCCGTCTCTGCCTGTCCGCGAAACTGTGCCGAGGCCACTATCAAGGATTTCGGTGTCGTCGGGATCGAAGGGGCCTGGGAACTGCATGTTGGCGGCAATGGTGGACTCAAGGTTCGTGTCACTGACCTGCTTTGCCGGGTCGAAACCCAAGAAGAAGTACTGGAATACTGCGGCGCCTTCATGCAGTTGTATCGTGAAAATGCCCGTTACCTGGAACGCACCGCCCCATGGATCGAGCGTGTCGGCCTGCCTTACGTCAAGCAACATGTGGTAGAGGACGAGGAAGAGCGCAAAGCACTGTATGCCCGTTTCCTCAAATCACAGGAGATTGCCCAGCATGACCCTTGGGCCGAACGTACCAGCGCAGAAAAGCGCATTGAATTCGTACCGATGAAAAACGTGGCCAATGGTTAATTCGGCGAATAACTATTTTCAAGGAGTATCAAGATGACTGACTGGATTACAGTTGGAAAAGTCGAAGACATCCCCAAGCTGGGATCACGTGTAATAGCCGGCATTGACGGCGATATCGCTGTGTTCCGAACTTCCGATGATAAAATATTTGCAGTGAAAGACCAGTGCCCTCACAAGGGTGGTCCGCTTTCACAGGGAATTGTATACGGCCACGCCGTCGCCTGTCCGTTGCATAACTGGAGTATCAATCTTGAAGACGGGGAAGCCGTCGCGCCTGACAAGGGATGCAGTCAGAGTTACCCTGTCAAAATCGAAAACGGCATTATCTCCATCGGATTGGAGAAAATCGCACTGGCGGCGTCTTAAAGCCTCGCATGAACGAAACCAGAACAACCTGTCCCTATTGCGGTGTTGGCTGCGGTATCATCATCAATACAGATAAAGATGGCAACGTCTCTCTCAGAGGTGATCCGGAACATCCCGCCAATTTCGGCCGGCTCTGCTCGAAAGGTTCAGCACTAGATGAAACCCTTTGCATCGCCGACCGTCTGCTTTATCCGGAAATAGATGGTCAATCCTGCGATTGGGACATGGCACTGGATTCCGTTGCCGAAAGACTACAGTCCGTGATTGATAAATATGGTGCCGGTTCCGTGGCCTTTTATGTCTCAGGGCAACTGCTAACCGAAGACTACTATGTGGCCAATAAATTAATGAAAGGCTACCTCGGATCGGCCAATATCGATACCAATTCCAGGCTGTGCATGTCCTCGGCCGTATCCGCATACAAACGGGCCTTCGGCTCTGACAGTGTGCCGTGTTGTTACGAGGACCTGGAACAGGCCAATTTGATCGTACTAACCGGTTCCAATACAGCCTGGTGCCATCCTGTTGTCTACCAACGTATCGCCCAGGCAAAAAAAGACAACCCGAATCTGTACATAATAGTTATCGATCCACGCAGGACAGCCACCTGTGAGATTGCCGATTTGCATTTGGCACTTGCGCCGGGCACCGATGCTATTTTGTTCAATGGCCTGCTGAATTATCTTGCAGAACATCAAAAACATAATATTCCCTATACCAGTGCGTTTACCGAAGACGTAGACGATGCGCTCGCTGCCGCACGCGAGTCGGCGGCGGATGTATCCAGTGTTGCGCAACGATGCGCACTGACAGAGCCGGAAGTTGAAGAGTTTTATTCGGTCTTCGCCCAGACAGAAAAAGTCGTCACTCTCTTCTCCCAGGGAATCAACCAGTCTACCAGTGGAACGGACAAAGGCAACGCCATAATCAACTGCCATCTTTTGACAGGACGTCTGGGTCAGCCCGGGATGGGACCATTTTCGATCACCGGCCAACCCAATGCGATGGGAGGACGCGAAGTCGGCGGCCTCGCGAACCAACTGGCCGCGCATATGGAGATAGATAACCCGGAACATCGCAATCTGGTACAGACGTTCTGGCAATCGCCTCGAATTGCCGACCAGGCAGGACACAAGGCGGTCGATCTGTTCAATGCAATAGAAACCGGTGAAATCAAGGCAGTCTGGATTATGGCAACCAATCCGGTTGTCAGCATGCCTGAGGCGGACAGGGTTCGTAATGCACTCGCACAGTGTGAACTGGTGATCGTCTCAGATAACGTGGCCCACACCGATACGCTTGATCTCGCACATATCAAACTACCCGCGCTGGGCTGGGGCGAAAAGGACGGCACAGTCACCAATTCCGAACGTCGAATCTCCCGACAGCGCGCATTTTTATCATCACCCGGTGAAGCAAAACCGGACTGGTGGATCATTTCCGAGGTCGCAAAACGTCTGGGATTCACCGAGGGCTTTGACTATGCCCACCCTGCCGAGATTTTTGACGAACATGCTCGATTGACCGCCTGGCACAATGACGGCCAACGGGATCTGGATCTCGGTGGTCTGGGTCCTGTCGATCAGGAGACTTACGAACAATTCCAACCATTCCAGTGGCCAGTCTCCGCCAAACGTCCGTACGGTTCAGCAAGACTGTTTTGTAACGGCCGTTTCTTTCACCCGGATGGCAAGGCCCGTTTTGTTCCTGTCCATCCCCGGATACCGGCATGCAACACCAGCCAGCGTCTGCCACTGCAGCTCAATACAGGACGCGTGCGTGACCAGTGGCATAGCATGACACGCAGCGGCAAGTCGCCACGTCTCACCCGCCATATCCCTGAACCTTACGTTGAAATCCATCCGCTGGATGCTGAACGATACAATATCGAGACAGGATCGCTGGCGACAGTCAGCGGCGAACATGGACAGGTCATTGTGCGAGCTCGTGTCAGTGAACAGCAACAACCGGGCAGCCTGTTCGTACCGATCCACTGGAATGACCAGTTTGCCTCAGCAGCACGAATTGACAGTCTAATCACGGGCAAGACCGATCCAATCTCCGGCCAACCTGAATTGAAACATGCCCCCGTCAGTGTCAAACCCTATCAGCCAGCCTGGCACGGATTTTTACTCAGCCGCCACCCTACCCGGCTCGACAACATTCAATACTGGAGTCGCTCCCGGGGTCAGGGTTTGTGGCGTTATCAATTGGCCGGTGAGATTCAATACGAGGACTGGCCCGCACAGGCCCGGACTTTTCTGGAAGACACCGACCATGAGGGTGACTGGGTTGAATATCTTGATCCCGCCAACCTGGAGTACCGGGCCGCGCGACTGATCAATGGTCGGCTGGACAGTTGCCTGTACATTGCACGCGGACCCGAGCTCCCGGGTTATGACTGGCTGGAAAGGCTGTTCGAGGTCGAACAAATCAGCAGTCGACAGGGTATTGCGTTACTTGCGGGCAAACCCCTCATTCCGGAAGACGACCCCGGCCCGACGATCTGTGCCTGTTTCGGTGTCGGACGCAATACCCTGTGCAAGTCGATCCGGGAGGAAGGTCTCGACAGCGTGGACGCGATTGGTGAACGACTGCGCGCCGGCACCAACTGCGGCTCATGCATCCCGGAGCT
>JASFNY010000119.1:0-6124 GCA_050116795.1 Thiohalophilus sp. | reverse complement strand
GATGACATCCAGGTTGTGTTCGATAATCACGATGGTATTGCCGTGATCCCGTAACCGGTGCAGTACGGACAACAATTGTTCGATGTCATAGAAGTGCAGACCGGTGGTCGGTTCATCCAGTATATATAGGGTGTTACCGGTATCCCGTTTGGAGAGTTCACGGGCGAGCTTGACCCGTTGTGCTTCTCCGCCCGATAGCGTTGTCGCGTTCTGTCCGAGTTTGACATAGGTGAGACCGACATCCATCAAGGTCTGCAACTTGCGCTTGATAGCCGGTACTGCATCGAAGAATGTCAGCGCATCCTCGACCGTCATCTCCAGCACTTCATAAATGTTTCTGCCCTTGTACTTGATCTCCAGGGTCTCACGATTGTAGCGCTTGCCTTTGCAGACATCGCAGGGCACATAGATGTCCGGCAGAAAGTGCATTTCCACTTTGATTACCCCGTCACCCTGGCAGGCCTCGCAGCGACCACCCTTGACGTTGAAGCTGAAACGCCCCGGGTTGTAGCCGCGGGCCCGTGCTTCCTGGGTGCCGGCAAACAGTTCGCGGATCGGAGTGAACAGCTGGGTATAGGTGGCCGGGTTGGAGCGCGGGGTGCGGCCGATAGGACTTTGATCGATATCCACTACCTTGTCGAACTGTCCCAGGCCGATGATTTCGTCACAGGGTGCCGGCTCCTGACCGGCCTGGTTGATTTCCGCCGCGGCATGCAGGTAAAGCGTATCGTTGATCAGGGTCGACTTGCCCGAGCCGGAGACGCCGGTGATGGCGGTCATCAGGCCCACCGGAATGTCGATATCCACTCTCTGCAGGTTATTGCCGGAGGCACCACGAATGCTCAACCAGCGATCCGAGGGCTGAGTGCGTTGTTCCGGAACGGCGATGGCCTTCTTGCCTGCCAGGTATTGTCCAGTCAGCGATTGGGTACTGGCCATGATCTGTTTGGGTGTGCCCTGGGCAACGATATGACCGCCATGAACGCCGGCACCGGGACCGATGTCCAGGACATGATCGGCACTGAGAATCGCTTCCTCGTCATGCTCGACCACGATCACCGTATTGCCCAGATCCCGCAGATGGGTCAGCGTGTCAAGCAGTCGACTGTTATCCCGCTGGTGCAAACCGATAGATGGTTCGTCGAGTACATACATCACACCTACCAGACCGGCGCCGATCTGGCTGGCCAGCCGAATGCGTTGTGCTTCACCACCGGACAGTGTGTCCGCACTGCGATCCAGAGTCAGGTATTCCAGTCCCACGTTGACCAGAAACTGCAGGCGCAGAATGATTTCCTTGAGTATCTTTTCGGCGATCTTGCCACGTCTACCCGGTAACTCAAGGTGACTGAAAAAATCATGCGCGGTATCGATGGGCATGGAGGTAACATCGGGCAGCGCCTTGTCGGTCACGAATACATGTCGCGCCTGGCGGTTAAGCCGGGTGCCATGGCAATCGGGGCAGGCCTGGTTGCTGAGATACTTGGCAAGCTCTTCGCGCACCACGTTGGATTCAGTTTCGCGATAGCGGCGCTGCATGTTGGGAATCACGCCTTCGAAGGGCTGACGTTTCTTATGTTCGCCGCCACGATCGTTGAAATAGACAAACTCGATCGTCTCATCACCGCTGCCATGAAGGATCACCTGCTGCAGATCGGATGGCAGATCCTCGAATGCCGTATCCATGTCGAAATCATAGTGCCGCGACAACGACTGTAGCATCTGAAAATAATAGACATTACGCCGGTCCCAGCCACGAATGGCGCCCGCGCCAAGGCCAAGCTCGGGATGGCTGACTACCCGTTGCGGATCGAAGTACTGGCGAACACCGAGTCCATCGCAACCGGGGCAGGCGCCGGCCGGGTTATTGAAGGAAAACAGCCTGGGTTCCAGTTCGCTCAGGGAATAACCACAGACCGGGCAGGCATAGTTGGCGGAAAAAACCATTTCCGGTTTCTCGCTATCCATGTAGGCGATCCGGATCACGCCGCCACCGAGACCGAGCGCAGTCTCGATCGAGTCGGCCAGTCGGGTCTTGAGATCGGCGCGGACCTTGAAGCGATCCACCACGGCTTCGATGGTATGCTTGCGCCGCTTGTCGAGTTTCGGGACGTCGTCCAGTTCCACCACGTCACCGTCGACCCGGGCACGGATATAACCTTCTGCCCGCAGTGTGTCGAACACCTGTTCATGCTCGCCCTTGCGTTCATCGATCACCGGCGCCAGCAGCATTAACTTGGTCCCTTCCGGCAGAGCCAGGATGTGATCCACCATCTGGCTGACGGTCTGCGCATCCAGGGTGATGTCGTGTTCCGGACAACGCGGTTCACCGGCGCGCGCAAACAGCAGTCGCAGATAGTCGTAGATCTCGGTAATCGTCCCCACCGTCGAGCGGGGATTGTGCGAGGTGGATTTCTGCTCGATGGAGATGGCCGGAGACAGTCCCTCGATATGATCCACATCGGGCTTTTCCATGACCGAGAGAAACTGGCGGGCGTAGGCGGACAGGGATTCCACGTAACGACGTTGTCCCTCGGCATAAATGGTGTCGAAGGCCAGAGAGGATTTGCCGGAGCCGGACAGGCCGGTGATGACAATCAGTTTGTCACGCGGCAGGTCGATATCCAGGTTCTTGAGATTGTGGGTGCGTGCACCCTTGATGTGGATGGTATCCATTACTGCTTTCCGCTACAGCCAAACTAACTACTATACGATGTTTCTCCATGTACGGGAAAGGTGCGGCTTCGGCATGGGTTATCGTAGTTTTACGCAAGCCGGGTTCCTGATAACATGTCTTTTTTACCGGTAGCCCGACGCAAACAACGGCACCGTTTTCTTTAGCTGGATTCTCCTGATAGACATTCGATGCAAGATAATGCAATGAGCAAAGGCGAGCGGCGTATTGCGCTGGTCCTGGCGGGGGTCTTTTCCTCTCGAATGCTGGGACTGTTCATGATTCTCCCGGTCTTCACTCTATACGCACAAGAATTAAAGGGATATACACTGACGCTGGCCGGTCTGGCCATCGGCATCTATGGCCTGACCCAGGCCATGCTACAGATTCCCCTCGGACTGTTATCCGACCGCATCGGGCGCAAGCCGGTCATTCTCGCAGGGTTAATGGTGTTTGCCCTGGGCAGTGTCATTGCGGCGACCTCAGACGGTATATGGGGAGTGATTCTGGGACGGGCCCTGCAGGGGGCCGGGGCCATCGCCAGTGCCGTACTGGCCCTGGCAGCCGACCTGACGCGTGATGAACATCGAATGAAGGTAATGGCCTTGATCGGGCTGAGTATCGGCCTGTCATTCGGGTTGGGAATGGTCCTGGGGCCTCTTTTGCACGGCCTGTACGGGGTTCCGGGAATATTCTGGCTGACGGCGGGCCTCGCGGTGGCTGCCGGCGGGCTGGTCAAGGTGGCGGTACCGCGCCCATCCAGTATTCGGTTTCACCGGGATACCGAGGTTGAGCCCACCTCGTTGAAAAAGGTCCTGACAGATAGCCAGCTGCTGCGGGTGGATGCCAGCATATTTCTCCTGCACATGATGCTGATGGCCAATTTCGTGGTCGTGCCGAGACTGCTGGAGCAGCACTTCGGCCTCGACGGGGCCGACCACTGGCGAATCTATCTGCCGGTGTTGCTGGGTTCGATGCTCGCGGTACTGCCATTTATATTCCTGGCGGAGAAAAAAAGAAAAGTAAAACAGGTGCTTGTATTTGCCGTCGGTCTGATGCTGGTAGTCCAGGTGTCGTTAGCCAACGGTATCGATGCTATGGCCGGCATGGTCTTCGTGCTATGGTTGTTCTTTGTGGCGTTCAACCTGCTGGAGTCCAGCTTGCCGTCGCTGGTGGCAAAGCTGGCACCGGTGACTTACAAGGGGACCGCCATGGGCGCCTATACCACGGCCCAGTTTCTCGGGGTATTTGTTGGGGGTGCAGCAGGCGGCTGGCTGGCGGATCATTATGCGACAGCCGGTGTATTCTGGTTTAACACGGGCCTGGCGGCTATATGGCTATTGCTGGTCATAACCATGCGCCAGCCACCCTATTACAGCAGCCAGCTGTTGAACGTAGGCCGGGTAGACTCGGGGCGGGCCGATACTCTGGCACGGGAACTGAGCGCAATGCCGGGCGTGATCGAAGCGGTGATCGTTGCCGAGGAAGGCGTGGCCTATTTAAGGGTGGACAAGCACAAGCTGGATGAGGATGCTCTGTTCGCCTATTCAGCCACCGCCCGGGGCTGAGAACATCTAAACATCGTACGAGGGGAGAGAGTACATCATGGCAAGGGGTATCAATAAAGTCATTCTGGTTGGCAACCTGGGGCGCGACCCGGAAGTGCGTTATTCGCCCAATGGCGCGGCGATTGCCAATCTGTCGGTAGCCACCTCTGAAAGCTGGAAAGACAAGAATACCGGCGAGCAGGTGGAGAAGACCGAATGGCACCGGGTAGTCATGTTCCGGCGCCTGGCCGAGATCGCCGGCGAGTATCTGAAAAAAGGCTCCAAGGTATATATCGAGGGCAAGCTGCAGACCCGCAAGTGGCAGGGTCAGGACGGGCAGGACCGCTATACCACCGAGATTGTCGCCAACGAGATGCAGATGCTTGATTCACGCGGTGGCGGCACGGCCAGTTTTGATAATGGACCGTCTTCGTCCGGTAACCAGCAGCCTGAACCGGTTCCCATGGGTGATTTCGACGACGATATTCCGTTCTGAGTAGTTCGGCCGGATCCAGAAAACAAAACCCCGCTGCAGCGGGGTTTTGTGTTTTTAATCATGGAAGTCAGGTTTAGCGGTTTTTGCCCATTCCCTGGCCGCCGCCCATGCCCTGGCCCATGCCTTTCTTCTGGCCCTGGTCCATCCCCTGGCCATGTTCCATTCCCATGCCTTTACCTCCACGTTCACGAGGCTCCTCGGGCAACGTCACGCCACGTTCTTTGGCACGTTTCTTCATTTCTTCATGGTGTTGACGACGGAACTCTTCGCGCTCCTGCTCGGTCTTCATGTTTTGCATTTGTTCGCGGTACTCGTTCCGCTCCTGTTCGGTCATCAGTTGCCGACCATAAATAGGTTCATCCTGCGCCATGGCCGGCAAACTACCGGTCAGTGCCAGGGCGAAAATCAAGGGAAGTTGTTTGGCAAGTTTATATTTCATGGTATTTCCTCCTGTGTGAAGCAGAGCCGATTAAAGCAAAAAAGCATACCGGTAATTGTGACCGGTAAATCATTTTCAAAACCTGAATAAAACGGGGATTGAGCGATTCTATACGACTGTATTAAGGTTAAAAATAGTACAGAAAATCCCGGTTTACGATGGCTTCAGAAAACGCACAACTGACCCGTAATCCGCTACAGGAAGGCTATCTCTGGCCATCGGCGGATTACGATCGACAGCTGGAAGGGCTGCGTCGGGTTATCGGCAGCACGATCTATCTGGCCAGGCTGAACCTGAGTGAGATCAGTTTGAGCGTGACTGTCGAGAGCAAGCCGGTGACGCTGCTAGATGTGGTGGATTTTCATGCCCCGGATCCCTCACGGCGACTCTATCCCCACCTGTTGATCCTGTCTGACGGTCGTGGTGTGAACCTGGGGCATATTGCCCGGATCAGCCGCAAGCGGGCATTCAACCCGGATGCAGACCACATCGTTTATCAGCAGGACAGTCTGTTGCGGCACCTGTTGTTCCAGGAACGGCGGCTTTCTCCGCAAACCATCCGCCATACCAGCCGAATCCAGCTGGCCCGAATACTGGGCAAATCAGAGCATCGGCGCCTTGGTCAGGCAGGATCCGCGCAGGGCAAGACGCCTTCAAGTTGACCCCACTCCGGGAAATGTTTTATACCGGAAAGCGGTGAGGGCCGGTTACCGGCTTCACCTGCAACAGAACAATAATCATTCCGCAGATAGTGCGGTCAGACCCGTAACTTGCCGTAGCCTAACGTGAAAAACACTGCTTTTATTCTTCATCTTTGCCTGCTGCTGTCGTTACTGCCAGCGCAGATGGCCACTGCGCAAACGCAAACGGATGACGGCGGGAATAACACTGCGCCGGCCGGAATTGATAACGAGGAAGAGGAGGCGTCCCAGGTCAAAGCCGAAGAGCCTGCGAAGGCGGAAAAAGAT
>JASFNY010000118.1:0-6198 GCA_050116795.1 Thiohalophilus sp. | reverse complement strand
ACAAGGGCCGTGAGCTTTACGGCCTGTACGAGGCGCGTCAGGCATTGCGCGATATCCCCCGCCTGATGGTGGTTGAAGGCTACATGGACGTGGTTTCGCTGGCCCAGTTTGATATTCGTTACGCGGTGGCCACCCTGGGAACCGCCACCACCGCCGACCACCTGCAGCAACTGTTCAAGGTGACTTCCGAGGTCGTGTTCTGTTTCGACGGCGACCGGGCCGGGCGCGAGGCTGCCTGGCGGGCCCTGGAAAACGCCCTGCCGATCATGCGTGAGGGGCGCCAGATCCGCTTCCTGTTCCTGCCGGAAGGCGAAGACCCCGATACCCTGGTTCGCAAGATCGGCAAGGCCGAATTCGAGCAGTTGGTCGCGCAAGCCACGCCGTTTTCCGATTACCTGTTCAACACTCTGGGCGCCCGCAACGACACCGCCTCGATCGACGGGCGGGCCAGGCTGGTCGAGGAAGCCCGGCCGCTGCTGGCCAAACTACCGCCGGGGGTCTACCGGCAGATGATGATCAGTCAGTTGGCCCAGCTGGCCCGTCTGGACGAGGCGCGAATCGAGGCGGCTATTGGCCAGACCAGGGCCCCTTACCCGTCCAGGGAGCATTCCGAATCCGGTGGTCCGGCGCCGACACGTCCGCCGCGTCGCTCCGGCGGCCAGGAACGGCAGACCTTTTCACCGGTACGCCGGGCCCTGGCCAGGCTGCTGCACAACCCTGCCCTGGCCTCTGAGGTGGGGGACTCAGCGCGCTTTACCCAGATGGAAATTCCGGGTATCGATTTATTGGTCTCGCTGCTTGAAACTTTGCGAAACCACCCCAATCTAACTACCAGCGCGCTACTAGAGCGATGGCGCGACTCGGAACATGCCCGGCATCTGGAGAAACTGGCTGCCTGGGCGCCCGAGATCGATGATGAGCAGATCCTCAAAGACGAGTTTCTGGCCGCCATCGAGGCCCTGGACCGGCAACGGCTCGAAGACCGGTATGACATGCTGATGGCCAAGTCCGATCACGGCAATCTGACGCCTGAGGAAAAAGTCGAAATCCAGCAACTGTCGAACCAGCTGTCTCGCTGACAAGTTTCCAGGAAAAATTAAATAAATTGGGGGGTCGTGCCGTCATATAGATAGCACTCCTCCAGCCTCCGTAATTGCCCGGCTTACCTAGAAAATCGGGCTATTTAGTGTAAAATTGGGTGGTTTTACGCCGCTATTTTGGGATCTGACTACATGAAGCCTGCAAAAGCCGAAGCTATGAATATAACTCAACAGCAATCTCAGCTTAAGTCTTTGATTGCTAAGGGTAAGGAACAGGGGTTTCTGACCTATGCCGAGGTCAATGACCACCTGCCTGACGAGATAGTTGATCCCGAGCAGATTGAAGACATCGTTGCCATGATCAATGACATGGGGATCGTGGTCTATGAATCTGCCCCCGACGCCGACACCATTCTCGAAACGACCACCGAAGTCGACGAAGACGCTGCCGAGGAGGCTGCTGCTGCACTGGCTTCGGTCGACAGTGAATTCGGTCGCACCACCGATCCGGTACGCATGTACATGCGTGAGATGGGCGCGGTTGAACTGCTGACCCGCGCCGGTGAAATCGAGATCGCCAAGCGCATCGAGGACGGTCTCAACCAGATGCTGTCGGCCCTGACCATGTATCCGGAAACCGTCAGCCAGATTCTGATGCTTTGGGACCAGGTCGATGCCGGTGATATGAAGCTGACCGATCTGATCACAGACTTCATCGATCCCAACGCGCCAGACGAAATCCCGACCCATACACCGGTAGATGCCAGCGATGCGTCCAACGATGATGATGACGATGACGACGCCGAGGAAGTCGACACCGGTCCCGATCCGGAAGAGGCCCGTCGGCGGTTTGAACATATCCGCAAGGTTCACAAGAAACTGCTGACTGCGACCCGCAAGTACGGTCATCGCGACAAGAAAACCGCCAAGCACCGTGACGAGCTTGTTGATCAGGTCATGCAGCTCAAGCTGACCCAGAAAGTGGTGGACAACCTGGTCATGGCCATGCGTGAACTGATCGATCGTATTCGCAGCCATGAAAAAACCATCATGGACATCTGTGTGGATCGCGCACATATGCCGCGCAAGGAATTTATTACTTCGTTCCCCGAGAACGAGGCCAAGCCCCAGTGGCTGGAAGAACAGATCAAGGCTGACACAAAGTATTCACCCATCCTGATGGAACACAAGGACGACATCCTGCGCGCCCAGCAGAAGCTGGCCTCGATCGAAGAGATTTGCGGTCTGGCGATTTCCGAAATCAAGGACATCAATCGCAAGATGTCGATTGGTGAGGCCAAGGCACGTCGTGCCAAGAAAGAAATGGTCGAAGCCAACCTGCGACTGGTGATCTCCATTGCCAAGAAATATACCAACCGTGGTTTGCAGTTCCTGGATCTAATTCAGGAAGGCAACATCGGTCTGATGAAGGCGGTCGACAAGTTTGAATACCGTCGCGGTTACAAGTTCTCGACCTACGCTACCTGGTGGATTCGTCAGGCCATTACCCGCTCGATTGCGGACCAGGCCCGGACCATCCGTATCCCGGTGCACATGATCGAAACCATCAACAAGCTGAACCGTATTTCCCGGCAAATGCTGCAGGAGATGGGTCGCGAACCGACTCCGGAAGAACTGGCCGAACGCATGGAAATGCCGGAAGACAAGGTGCGCAAGGTACTGAAGATCGCCAAGGAACCGATCTCAATGGAAACCCCGATTGGCGACGACGAAGATTCGCATCTGGGTGACTTCATCGAAGATCTCAATGTCCTGTCGCCGATGGATCATGCGACTTCCAGCGGTCTGCAGGAAACCGTGCAGAGCGTACTGGAAGGTCTGACTGCCCGCGAAGCCAAGGTACTGCGTATGCGTTTCGGTATAGATATGAATACCGACCACACGCTGGAAGAGGTCGGCAAGCAGTTCGATGTGACCCGCGAACGTATTCGTCAGATCGAAGCCAAGGCACTGCGCAAATTGCGTCACCCGAGCCGCTCGGATCACCTGCGCAGCTTCCTCGACTACGAATAATCTGGCAGACAATCCAACTGAAAAGGCCGCGTGAGATACCCTCCGCGGCCTTTTTTCGTTATACTTCCTCGCCCACTTCCAAGGGCCTGTAGCTCAGTTGGTTAGAGCAGGGGACTCATAATCCCTTGGTCCCAGGTTCGAGTCCTGGCGGGCCCACCATTTCATTTTATTCATGCTGGACCTCGCCGGACTATTCCAGCCAACCCAGAAAATCACTTTTCTGAATTGGCGTTCGTCGAGCTGCGTTTGTCCATTCAGGACAAACGGTCCCGCCTCACCCTGGCGGGCCCACCACTTCATACTATTCATACTCAACCTCGCCATGCGCATAGAACGCCACCGCGTTCATCATGCGTACCCTACTCGTTCCGAGTCAGGGCAACTATTCCGGCCAATCCAAAAAAATAGCTTTATTGAATTGGCGTTCACCAAGCTGCATTTGTCATATCTTTCTGATGATCATCCATGAGTGATGACATCCGCAATCGCACCGGTTCGTTCAATACAATCTATTCCTTCACCTTCCAGTTCAGCCCGGAATTTTGGCCCGAACTGCCCTGCTACTACCTTTTCCACACCTTTGTTTATCAGATATGCGGCGGCCTGCGGTCCCGCGCCTCTCTCGGCCTGCGCAGCAGGGTTTGAATGTGCTTCGATGCCATCCTTCACGGAATCGTAAATCAGATAGTATTCGGCCCGTGCGCCATGCGTGGAGATATTTCCTTCGGTATTCGGTGTTGTTGCGGCAATGGCAATTTTCATTGTTTATCCTCCATCTGAATTTAGTGATGTGCGAGCTGGAAAATCGCGATGCTGCCAATATCAGAAATATCTGCGTTTGAGTAACATGCGTTTTTCCCGCTTTAAATCACATTCGCCTGTTCGACTCCGGCGGTAACAACCTTTCTACCAGTACCCCGCTAATAACAGAGAAAACTATCAGATATCCGCATAAAACCATGGTGTAAGCGATACCAAAATAATGAATCATCAAAGGTAAAAGAGGTAGCTTCACGGCACGACTGTAAAGAAAAGTAGCAATCAATCCAGTCCGCATACCTTTGCTCTTCAGTTCACTCAGAACTGCATACCATGCATAGATGGGTCCGATAGAAATTACTCCACCACCTGCCGCAACCAGCCACCCTTTAATGCCGGCCTGCTTGCCAAGGTAACGTTTTATCCATTGCGTTTTAAGAAAATAATTAGCGAGAAACAACAAGACAAAAACCAGGCCCAAAACCGGGATTACCTGCCTCATCACACTCAGGAAAACAGCCATCGCCTGAATTGCATCATCACGATTGGCCAGGCTTAACAGACCATAAGCCAACAACACCAGGAATAGAAATATCCAGCCTCCGCTCCCTCTGCGTTTAAATAACTTCAGCATCAAAGAATCCCAAGCCAATGCATCGTGTAGACAGTTAAAAAGGCGATGACCACAGCAATAAAGAAACAGACCAGGTTACGATAAACAGCGAAACGCCCGCCCAGCATCAGTGACTCGGCCGGCAACTGCACTATCCCGACTGTGACCCAGCTAACCAGCAATGCCGTCACTGCCACCAGACTCACACCACCCGAAAGTAATTCACCCCCTAACAAGTAACTGGCCATCGGGTGGCCGACAGCGATGCTGCCGACAGATGCGCCAAGCAAGGCATCTGGAACAGCACCATTACCAAATACGCCTGCGGATATCTGATCAGGGAAAACTGTAATTACCATACTGGTTGCCAGTAGCATTCCCACGATGATCGGCAACAGGTTGATAAAACTGAATAACGTTTTTTTCAGACTTTCTCTCAGTCGACTGTTCGTTGTTGCGTTCATGCCACTTATAAATTCTTCTCGTTTTTCCAAATTATATTATTCTGGTGAAATGAACAGTCCTGTCTATTTTGATTTGCGGCGCAGGTAGAAACATTTGCCCTGGTATTCCGTTTCAACCAGTTTGCCTTCAGCCACCAGTTCATCAACTACCTGCCAGCCAGTTTCTGCCTGATCGAGCAATGACTGTACTGCTGACTTTCTTAAAGGATGGACCGCCGTGATGCTGAGAAGATCATGCTGTATATCTCCGGTATAAGTCACCGCATCACCCTCGTAGCCGATGAGATACTCTACCTGCGGCAGCCTTTTAGCCAGTACTTGATAGGCACTATTGAGTACCTTCTCTTCTGGACCGCGAATACCTGCCTCGGCGGGAGGGCGAATCGGAATTGACAAATAGGCCTTATCAACGCCAAGTTCATGAATATATTCAGCGACATCCTCCAGGCAATCCTGATTGTCGTTTATTCCCTCAACCAGCATGGTTTCAGATACCAGTGTGCCGCTGAATTGATCTGCAAAATGTCGAATACCCTCGAGCACGTCAGCCAGGCGCAATGATTTATCTGGCCGATTCAGTGTCTTCCATGTTGATTCTTCAACACAATCTATCTTCACAGACACCCAGTCTGCCAGGCACATTGCGGATCGCACTTCTTCACGCCATAGTAATGAAGCATTGGATATGATCGCAATCGGGATCCCCATAGGGCGTAATAGCTCGATAGTCTCAGCGAGATTGCTATCCAGTCCCGGCTCTCCATCCGGCACAAAAGTCAGATAATCGACGGCCAGTTGTTGGCCCCGAACTTTTTCCAGCTGGGTCTTCACCGATTCCTGTATTGTCTCTGGCTGATAAAATTCCTGCGGCAGTATCGTTGTTCCCTGGGTTGCACCTACCTGACAATACAAACAGGAATAGGAACAGGACTTGGGCGGGATATTGTTAATTCCCAGGCTTCGCCCCAGTCGGCGCGATGGAACAGGGCCGAACGCGATAGACATACTCTGACTCCACAAATACCTGAAAGGACTGGTACTACCCGGTGACCATCGTATAAAAAATAGCAATACAGAATGCTATCGTCTGCCAATATATTGCATCATGCAACCCCTCTTCCGATTGATTGCCATTTCTCGCTATAATTCAGACTTATCTTCCAGTAAGCCGATGTATAGATCATGAAAACCCTATTCCGTTTCGTTCTTCCTCTGCTGCTATGCCTTGGTATCAGCGTACAATCCCACGCCGATACCAATGCCCCCAGATCTGGCGAGAATGCACCCG
>JASFNY010000117.1:0-6232 GCA_050116795.1 Thiohalophilus sp. | reverse complement strand
CGATATTTCGGGCGACGTTCGCCGATGTCCTGTTCCAGCAGTGTCACACCGGAGAACCGCAGTAACAGGAAAGTCATCAACAGCGGTGATACGATGGTCCACCAGCCACCTGCCGGTATCGCCAGCAGGTAGAAGCCCCACCATATACACCATTCACCGAAGTAATTCGGGTGACGGGTATAACGCCACAGGCCGGACTGCATTACCTGACCCTTGTTGTTCGGGTCAGCCTTGAAGCGGGCAAGTTGCCAGTCACCGATCGCTTCGAAACTCATGCCAACGAGCCACAGCACAACGCCCAGCGCATCGATCGGGGAGAAAGGCACACCAGGGTTGGCCAGCGGCGGCAGCAGGGGCAGGGCGGCAATACTCGCCAATACCATCTGGAATATGAAGATGATGAACAGGCTCTTGATCGCAAAATTGGGTGAATACTTTTCCCGAATCGCACGATAGCGCCGGTCCTCGTCTTCTCCCCAGTTGCGCCATGTCAGGTGAACAGACAGTCGTAATGCCCAGATGCTGACCAGTATCAGCACCAGCCAGCCACGTGGATCGAGCTGCACGTTCAGTGCATAGATCAGTGCGGCGACCAGGAACATCAGGGACCAGATGCTGTCGACAATACTGACATCACGCAAATACAGGCTCAACAGCCAGGTCAAAACACCCAGCACCAGCATTCCTGCGAGTCCATATATATAGAGTGCAATCATTCAGATGAACTCCTGCTGGTGGCGGGGACTGAAAATCCTCTCGAGTAAGCTCGCGACATAACACAGCAGCGGAGTCCAGATGGCCCAGCCGATGGAAAGCGCTATCAATGCAGACTCTGGTTGCAGCAGTTCGACTGCACCCAGCCGGGCGCCGCCATAGTACGCGGCCGGTCCGGCAATCGCGCCCAGTATTGCCGCCAGAAGGTAACGTTGCTTCAACCAGCTCAGCGAATGGTTGATGGTGGTGGCAAACAGCGCCCACAGGAGAATGATCCAGTACGGCGCAAACTCGGGATGCCACATGCCGCTGTTAAAGCTCAACCAGCCCTGATATAGCAACCAGCTGTCCCAGAGTGTTCCCAGCAGTACGGCGAACAGCATAAGCAATACTTCACTGGTAGTCTGTCGACTGACAGCCAGGTGACCAATCAGGATCATCGCCATCAACACACTGCCTAACACGGACAGGTCCCAGGCCGCGCCCAGGACTCCGGCAAACCATCCGACCTGAAACAGAATGAAATTGGCAATGGTATACGGCATGGTGCTATCGCTTTTCAAACAGGTAGTGGCTGACCCACCACTGTTGTCCGTTGTCATAACCGAACAGTTCGGCACAGGCCATGAAAAACATGCGCCAGCGCATCCACCATTGCTGAACATTTTCCTTGCCATAAATGTTGGCAAGAATCGGATCCAAAGTCTTGCGTTGGCTATCCATATTTGCCAGCCAGGCATTGGCAGTTTTTTCATAATGCCGGCCGTCCCAGCGCCAGCGGTTTTTTAATGTCAGGTGTTCCTGGAAGTAAAGCGGCAGATCGTCGCTTGGCATGATGCCACCACTGAAAAAGTGACGGCTCATCCAGTCATTATCGGACTTGTCTTCATACGGGTAGGGCACACTGCGATGGACAAAAATATGCATAAAGAACAGACCGTGAGGTTTGAGCCAGCTTGCAATACGTTCGAACAGAGTCGGGTAATTGCGCATGTGTTCAAACATTTCAACCGAAACGATACGATCGAATTGCCGATCGATATTGAAGACATTCATGTCCGCGGTGATAACATCGATATTACTCAGGCCGCGTTCGCTTGCGCGCTGCAGAATGAAATCACGTTGTGAACTGGAATTGGATACGGCGGTGATCCGGCATTGCGGATAATGCTCAGCCATCCACATGGTCAATGAGCCCCAGCCACATCCCAGTTCAAGAATTTCCTGTCCATCCCTGATTCGGGCATGTTCACAGGTCTGTTCCAGTGCCGCTGCTTCGGCTTCATCAAGTGTCTTGGTTCCTTCCGGCCAGTAGGCACTGCTGTACTTCAGATGCGAACCAAGAGTGCGCATGTAGAAGCTGGCAGGAACTTCATAATGTTGTTCATTGGCCTTGTGAGGTAGCGGGGCGACTTCCGACTGACGCATCTCCTGAACAAACTTCATCAGCTTGTAGGTATTGCGCTCGATGTTGTTGGCCTGGATCTCTTCCAGGCGTTCCTTTAACAGCCGACGTATACCATGACGAATCAATTTGTCAGGTACGTAACCCTGTTCGGTCAATTCAAGAGCGAGATTCTCTGCCTGCGACATGGTGGTTCTCCTGGTGCAATAGTGTTCAGAGGTTAGGGAAATACTGGGACAACTTGTCGATGCCAGGCGACAGCTCGTCTCCCAGTGAAATGACACCGCTTTGCGCTACGGCGTCGGGATGTTGCGTGGAGACCGGCCCACCGATAAATACCGGTACATCACAGGCGGTCGATAAAGATCGCAGTTCCTGCTTTAACCTGTCGGCTTCAATTAGTGCGGAACCCGATAGCACAATGCCGTCGCAGGGAGTGCGATGAACGACGTGCGGCAACTCGTTCAGGGGCATGTTGGCGCCAAGCATGATCAACTGGTATCCACGGACGTGCAGCGACAGGGCCAGAAGTAACAGGCCGAATTCATGCTGCTCATCCGGGAGGCAGGCAATGATCAGCCGCGGCCCCTGATTCTGGCGATTGCGGTGGTGAAAACGCGCCCCCAGCTTGTTGCGCATGAACACGCTGAAGAAATGCTCTTCGGCGATACCGCACTCGGAGGTTTCCCAGCGCTCGCCAAATGCCTTGAGCAAAGGCAGCAACAGCTGGCTGGTCACCACCTCTATCGGGTAGAGGCTCATCGCCTCGTTGTAGATGTCTTCGAGCACCGCTTCATTAAACTGGCCGGTCGCCACCAGCATCTCGGTACGATAGCGGCTCCAGGGGTCATTCTCGGTCGGTTCGCCGTACGGCACAGTGCTCTGCAGCGCCACGGCGACCTGGCTGATGGCCATGCCCTGATCCAGCAGTCGGCGAATTTGCCGAATCTGCTCCACGTCCTCGTTGCTGTAGAGGCGGTGTCCGGTCGGAGTACGCTCCGGATTGAGCATGCCGTAGCGCCGCTCCCAGGCGCGCAGGGTCACACTGTTTACCCCGGTCAGCTTGGAGACGGTGCTGATGGGGTAGCGGGGCTGGTTTTCAGCCATTTCGGGCACGGATTGAGCCATGTTTCAGACCTCTACAAAAGTTGTACATAACTTATACAAAAACCGATCAGACTTGTCAAGAAAGAAGAAACGATCTAGTATATTAATCACTTAGACTTATACAAGAAATGTACACAGGTTGTACAGGTAGGTGTTTGATGAGCCAGGATTTACTCGCCAGACTGGTGCTGTACCGCAATGATCCCGACCTGGCGGAAGAGATTCGCCAGGCCGCGGAAGCGGGGCTGGTCGATGCCCAGTACGCGATGGGGTTGTTGTATGCGGAGGGGCGGGGCGTGGAACATGATCCAGTTGCCGCTTATATATGGTTGTCGCGGGCCGTCGAACAGGGCGATCGGGACGCTGAAGCGCTGCGGCATATCGTTCTGCAGCAGATGAACCAGACCCAGATTGCCGAAGCCGAGCGTCAGCTGGCAGGTGCCACATGGCAATGAGTCGCCTGGCCGCTATTGCGCCACTGTTACTGATGCTCCACTTGAGCCCGGTTCAGGCCAGGGAATGCCCGGCATCGCTCGATTTTCAGGTACGGACATTGAACGGGGAGCAAGAGGTCAATCTATGCAGCGCTTATCGCAACAAGGTGGTGCTGATCGTCAATACAGCCAGTAAATGTGCGTTTACTCCCCAGTACGAAGGCCTGGAGAAAATGTATGCCGCCTACCGCGAGCAGGGGCTGGTAGTGCTGGGATTTCCTTCCAATGATTTTGCCCACCAGGAACCGGGCAAAGAGGCCGAAATCCAGAAATTTTGCCGCCTGACCTATGGCGTGCAGTTCCCGATGTTCGCCAAGACGCATGTCCGCAAGCCGAACGCCGATCCCCTCTATCGCTACCTGGGCGAGACGGCGGGCGAGTACCCGCAATGGAACTTTCACAAGTACCTGCTGGATCGCGAGGGTCGACTGGTGGCCAGCTATGCCAGTGCCGTCAGCCCCGAGGATCCTCGCCTGGTATCTCGCATCGAACAATTGCTTAAGCGCTAGATTACTCCTCTTGGGTCATCCCCAACTTTGGCCGGTTTCACCGGCCTTTTTTTATGCCGGTAACGGCCGTATTCGAGCACCGATGGCTTCCCTTGCTGTCCTCGCAACACCGCGAATTACCATGTAAAATACCCGCCCCGTCGCGTGGGTGATATTCCATCAACGGGTACAGATACTCACACTGACCGGCGTCAATCGGTCAGCCGCGGGCTCTCTTTTTACTGGGTGATGCCTTTAAACAGCGTCGTAAAACCCACAGATCGAGGAATTGGCATAAAGAGGCTGCGTTCCGCGTAAAAACCAAGTAAAATACTCAACATATAACCTTACAAGATAAGGCGTTGAAATTTAGTAATCAGGTCAGTATAAAACCGAGTAAATTACTCGGTTATAGTTCCGGAGGTTAAACCAGGATGACGGCGACACCCAATTCAGTCGATGAACTCATTAAGCGTGGCTACGAGCACGGCTTTGTCACCGATATTGAGTCCGACACCTTTCCGCCCGGGCTGAATGAGGACGTTATCCGCGCCCTTTCCGCCAAGAAAAAAGAGCCGGAATGGATGATCGAATGGCGCCTCAAGGCCTACGAGCACTGGTTGACCATGGAGCAACCCAGCTGGGCGCACCTGAACTATCCGCCGATCGACTACCAGTCCATCTCCTATTATTCGGCGCCGAAAAAAGCCGGCGACGGTCCCAAGAGCCTGGACGAGGTCGACCCCGAACTGATCGAGACCTACAACAAGCTGGGCATTCCGCTGGAAGAGCAGATGGCCCTGGCCGGTGTAGCGGTCGATGCCGTGTTCGACAGCGTCTCGGTAGCCACCACCTTCCGCGACAAGCTGTCCGAAGCGGGGGTGATCTTCTGTTCCATGTCCGAGGCCATTCAGGAGTACCCGGATCTGGTCAGGCAGTACCTGGGTACCGTGGTACCGCACACCGACAACTTCTTCGCCTGCATGAACGCGGCGGTCTTCTCCGACGGAACCTTTGTCTATATACCCAAAGGCGTGCGTTGCCCGATGGAGCTGTCTACCTACTTCCGCATCAACGAGGCCAACACCGGCCAGTTCGAGCGCACCCTGATCGTGGCCGAAGAGGGTAGCTACGTCAGCTACCTGGAAGGCTGCACCGCGCCAATGCGTGATGAAAACCAGCTGCATGCCGCGGTGGTCGAGTTGATCGCGCTGGACGATGCCAAGATCAAATATTCCACCGTGCAGAACTGGTATCCGGGTGATGCCGAAGGCAAGGGCGGTATCTACAACTTCGTGACCAAACGCGGTGACTGTCGCGGTGCGCGTTCCCACATCTCCTGGACCCAGGTGGAAACCGGTTCGGCCATCACCTGGAAGTATCCGAGCTGCATTTTGCGCGGCGATGATTCCACCGGTGAGTTCTACTCGGTGGCAGTAGCCCGCGGACGCCAGCAGGCGGACACCGGAACCAAGATGATCCACATGGGCCGCAACACCAAGAGCACGATCGTTTCCAAGGGTATCTCTGCCGGTCACGGCCAGAATGCCTATCGTGGCCTGGTACGCATGACACCCAAGGCGGAGAACGCGCGCAACCATACCCAGTGCGATTCGCTGCTGATCGGCGACGAGTGTGGTGCACACACCTATCCTTATATAGAGGTCCGTAATCCGACCGCCAAGATGGAGCACGAGGCGACCACCTCGAAGATCAGCGAGGACCAGCTGTTCTATTGCCGTCAGCGTGGCCTGTCGGAAGAAGATGCCGTATCGATGATCGTCAACGGTTTCTGTAAGGAAGTATTTAACGAATTACCTATGGAGTTTGCGGTTGAAGCGCAGAAACTCCTGAACGTCACCCTTGAAGGTGCCGTAGGTTAAACCTGATTCAAGTTCTGGAGGCAAACGAAATGCTGTCGATTAAAAACCTGCACGTCAATGTCGAAGGCAAGCCCATCCTCAAGGGGCTGAACCTGGAAATCGGCAAGGGCGAAGTCCACGCAATCATGGGACCCAACGGCT
>JASFNY010000116.1:0-6278 GCA_050116795.1 Thiohalophilus sp. | reverse complement strand
CAGCTGTGCCAGCCAGTCGTCCCCACTCTGTACCTCGGCTGTGACCATGCAAACCGAAGGCAACCTGGCCGCGCTTACGATAGGCCGGTTGGCGGCCGGCATCGAATAATCTGGCAACTTGTTGACTGCCACCCAGCACAGCGGCTGTCCTTCACGTCCATGTGGCTCACCACTGAAAGTCTTGACCTGCCAGACGTCCAGCAGCACGGCATGTTCGGGATAACGATAGGGAATACGAATCAGGGGTTCGGGTGATTCGATATCGATGCCCAGTTCTTCATGCAGCTCCCGCGCCAGGGCCTGCATGGGCGATTCGCCCGGTTCGATCTTGCCACCCGGAAATTCCCACAAACCGCCCTGGTGCCGGTGATCGGCACGACGAGCCAGTAACACTTCGCCGGAAGCATTTTGCACTACGCCAACGGCGACATGTAACACGTCATCAGACATCACTGGACAGGAAACTTTGACCGGGAACCTCAGGTTCGGTATTCGGCATTGATACGCACATAGTCATAGGAAAAATCGCAGGTCCAGACCGTGGCCTCGGCATCGCCCCGCTGCAGATCGACGGTGACTGTGATCTCGGGTTGCGCCATTACCCGCTGCCCCTGCTCCTCGGTATAACTGGCAGCGCGTCCACCCTGCTCTGCCAGCAGAACCTCATCCAGCCACAGGCTGACCCGGTTCACATCCAGTTGTTCGATGCCGGCGCGTCCCACGGCGGCGAGCAACCGGCCCCAGTTGGGATCGCTGGCAAAAAAAGCGGTCTTAACCAGGGGCGAGTGTGCAATTGTGTAGGCAACCGCGAGACATTCATTGTCGTTACGGCCGCCCTTCACATGAATATTGATTAGCTTGGTGGCTCCTTCACCGTCGCGCACGATGGCACGGGCAAGCTCCGTACAAACCACCTGTATGACCTCGCCAAGCTGTATAGCCTCCTTGCTGCCGGAGCGAACAGTGACCCCGCTGGCGCCCGTGGCGGCGAGCAGGCAGGCATCGTTGGTCGAGGTGTCGCCATCGACAGTTATCCGGTTAAACGAACGCTCGACCGCCTCCTGCAACAGGGATTGCAGCAATGCCTGATCCAGCCCCGCATCGGTGGCAATGAAAGCCAGCATGGTAGCCATATCCGGGCGAATCATGCCGCTGCCCTTGGCCATGCCGGTAACCGTGACCGGTTTGCCACCCAGCGTAACCTGCCGGGACACCAGCTTCGGTACGGTATCGGTGGTCAGAATTCCCCACGAGGCATCCTTCCAGCCCTTCTCATCCAGCTTCTGAACGGCGTCGGGCACTGCCTGGACAATCGTGGCGACAGGCAGGGGCTCACCGATGACACCGGTTGAGAAAGGCAGCACCTCTTCTGGGCGTGCACCGGCTTGATCCGCAAGGGCCTTGCAACAGGCGCGAGCGTCCTTCAGGCCCGGTTCCCCGGTACCGGCGTTGGCATTACCGGTGTTGATCAACAGGTAACGGGGGTTGGTCTGTTGCAGATGTTCCCGGGCAACAATCACCGGGGCGGCACAAAAAGCGTTACGGGTAAAAACCGCCGCGGATTGTGTCCCGGCGATAAATTCCATGACCACCAGGTCCCGCCGATCGGCTTTCTTGATACCGGCGCAGGCCGTTCCCAGCCGCACGCCGGGTATCGGCCGGACAGTCGATTCGTGATCCGACTCAGCCATCGCTGTGATTCCGTTGTCTTGTTAACTCAGTTTGCCGTGGCAATGCTTGTACTTTTTGCCAGAGCCACAGGGACAGGGTTCGTTACGCCCCACCTTGCGCCCTTCGCGGACATAGGGAGCCGCTGTCTCGGCACCTTCACCGGCGGCGTCCTCTTCCATGGCACTGACTTCCTGGTGCTGGTATTCCATTGCCTCGGCATGTTGCTGGCGTCGGCGCTGTTGCTCCAGTGCGTCCACGTCATCCTCGCTACGGACCTGCAGTCGGCAAAGTATGGTAATGGCCTCCTGCTTGATACGTTCCAGCATTTCGGAGAACAGCTGGAAGGATTCGCGTTTGTATTCCTGCTTGGGATTCTTCTGGGCATAACCGCGCAGGTGAATACCCTGACGCAGCTGGTCCATCATTGCCAGGTGTTCGCGCCACTGTCCATCCAGGACCTGTAACATCACGGCCTTCTCGACCTGGCGCATCACCTCGCTCCCAACACTGGCTTCTTTGGCCAGGTTGGCGGCTTCGATTTCATTCAGGATTTTTTCCCGCAGGGATTCCTCGTGCAGGCTGTCATCCTCCTTCAACCACTGGCGCACCGGCAACTTGATCGCAAACTCGGCTTCGAGCATCTCCTCCAGTCCCGGCAGGTCCCACTGTTCCTCGATACTTTGCGGCGGAATATAGAGGCTGGTCATGTTGTCGACCACGTCCTGACGAATCGCCCGAATCGTCTCGCTGATATCGTCCGCCGACAACAGCTCGTTGCGCTGTTCGTAGATGACCTTGCGTTGATCGTTGGCTACGTCATCATATTCCAGCAGTTGTTTGCGCAGATCGAAGTTATGTCCCTCCACCTTGCGCTGGGCATTCTCGATTGCCCTGCTCACCCAGGGGTGTTCGATCGACTCGCCGTCACGCAGGCCCAGGCGCTGCATCAGCGCGGCGACCCTGTCCGAGGCGAAGATTCGCATCAGGTTATCTTCCAGCGACAGGTAGAAACGCGAGGAACCCGGATCGCCCTGGCGACCTGAACGGCCGCGCAGCTGGTTGTCGATACGCCGTGATTCGTGACGCTCGGTACCGATGATGTGCAGGCCTCCGGCTTCCAGCACCTGCTCATGACGCGTCTGCCATTGCTGGCGACATTTTTCCCGCGCCTGTTCGTCGGCCTCGTCGATTTGCGCCAGCTCAGCGTCAAGGTTACCGCCCAGTACAATGTCGGTCCCGCGGCCTGCCATATTGGTGGCAATGGTCACCGCGCCCGGACGCCCGGCCTGGGTAATGATCTCCGCTTCACGCGCATGCTGCTTGGCATTCAGCACCTCGTGAGAAATCTTCTCTTTTTTCAGCACTCCGGACAGAAATTCGGAGACCTCGATCGAAGTCGTCCCGACCAGTGCCGGCTGCCCACGTTTTCGACAGTCACGAATATCATCCAGCACTGCCATGTATTTTTCCTGCTGGGTGAGATAAACCTTGTCGACCATGTCCTGGCGGATCATCGGCCGGTGTGTCGGTATCACCACCACTTCCAGACCATAGATGCTCTGGAATTCGTAGGCCTCGGTATCGGCCGTCCCGGTCATACCGGAGAGCTTGTTATACAGTCTGAAGTAGTTCTGGAAAGTGATCGACGCGACCGTCTGGTTCTCACGCTGAATCTCGACGCCTTCCTTGGCCTCCACTGCCTGGTGCAGTCCATCAGACCAGCGTCTGCCGGGCATGGTACGACCGGTGAATTCATCAACGATGACGATCTCATTATCCTGCACGATATAGTCCACATCGCGCTGAAACAGCACATGGGCCCTCACGGCGGCATTGACGTGATGCAATAACCCGATATTGACCGCATCGTACAGACTCTCACCCTCTTCCAGCAGCCCGGCTTCGGTCAGCAGCTCTTCCACATGCTGATGTCCTTCTTCGGTCAGATAGATCTGTTTGTTCTTCTCCTCAACCGAGTAATCACCCGGACCGTCTTCCTCTTCCTGCTTGCTGAGTTTCGGGATCAGAGTGTTGATCTTGTAATAGTGTTCGGAGCTGTCCTCTGAAGGGCCTGAGATAATCAGCGGTGTGCGAGCCTCGTCGATCAGGATCGAGTCCACTTCGTCGACCACGGCAAATCCCAGGTCGCGCTGAAACTGCTCTTCCTTGCTGAAGGCCATGTTGTCGCGCAGGTAGTCAAACCCGAACTCGTTGTTGGTACCGTAAGTAATATCCGCGGCGTAGGCGTCTTTCTTGTCCTCGAACGGCATACCGGATCCGATGGTACCGACACTCATACCCAGGAACTTGTAAAGCTTGCCCATCCACTGGGCATCTCGCTTGGCCAGGTAGTCATTGACAGTCACCACGTGCACGGCGCTGCCTGACAGAGCATTCAGATAACAGGGCAGAGTCGCCATCAGGGTCTTGCCCTCGCCGGTGCGCATCTCGGCAATCTTGCCGTTGTGCAGCACCATGCCGCCGATCAACTGCACATCGAAATGCCGCATTCCGAGGACCCGGACCGAAGCCTCGCGAACTACCGCGAACGCCTCCGGTAACAAATCATCCAGAGTGGCCCCGTCGGCCACCCGCTGACGGAATTCAACTGTCTTGTTGCGCAGTGCCTCGTCAGAGAGGGCCTGCATGTCAGGCTCCAGCGCATTAATACGCTCGACGACCTTGCGCATCTGTTTGATGAGCCGTTCATTGCGACTGCCAAAGATTTTCTTGAGAAATGTTTTGAACATATATCAGCCTGTTACGAGTCCTGAAGTAAGGACTCGCTTACAAAATTACCATCCTGTGCCGCGAAGGCGCTCAGAGGATTTAAAAGCGGTTATTGTACCTGTCGTCAACCACTTTGTCCGCTTTCGCAGCCAAAGGTTCAGACAGCGGATAGATGTGCCCGGCCTGATCGAACGCCAGACCGGCATCGCCAAAGTCCTGGGCAGTGAGCCTCGCGATCAGCCGCGCGACCTGACGCGAATTATCCCGCACCGGGCCGTCCGGACGTTGCTGGCGAAAGGCATGAATTTGACCGTCAAGGAACCGGCCATGCTGATCCAGTCGCACCTCGAGCACGGGGGCCAGCCCGTTGAGACCACTGACCTTCATGCCCCGGTAGGTGGCAAAGTTACCCAGGCTATAGGCAATCAGCCGGCCCCGGTAAAGCTCCAGGGCACGAGGAACATGCGGGCCATGACCCAGAAGCAGATCGGCCCCTGCATCCACTGCCCGGCGTGCAAAGGCCACCACGTCCCCGCGCCGCTCGCCATAGTAATACTCCTCGGCAAACGGCAGGCGCAGGGCATCTTCCCCCTCGGCCCCACCGTGAAATGAGACCAGGACGATGTCATGGCTCTGCTTGAGTCCGCTCACCAGAGCCACCATCTGGGCCGTATCCAGCATGTCATGGGAATTGATAAACGGGGCAAAAGCGATGGCCGCCACCTTCAGACCATTGACCTCCCAACTGGCAATGTCCCCTTGTCGGCCGGTGTGCCGAATACCGTGCCGGGCCAGGGCATTCATACTCGCCTCCCGCCCTGCCTCGCCGAAATCCCGGGCATGATTGTTGGCCAGGCTGACGAGATTGAAACCGGCGGCCTGCAGGAGTGCCGCATATCTGGCCGGCGAACGAAACAGGTAGCAGGCATCAGGATTCTGGCATTGCTTGACCGGCTCCCCACCGTCCATCAGCACGCCCTCGAGGTTGCCAAAAGCGATGTCCGCCGACTGCAGTACCGGGCCCGCTTCTCTTAACAACTTGGCACCATCGTCGGGAGGCAGACGATCACGCGGAAAATCGGTTCCCAGCATGATATCGCCAACCGCGACCACGGTCAGACCGGTAGTCGATGGAGTGCGCTTGGAAGTATCAGAGTCGGCGGGAGATTCGGAAGCCGGAGGTGGTCCGGCACAGGCAGCCAGCAATCCCGCCATCAGTAACAACAATAGATGGGCAGGCATACCGGTGAAGCTGACAGAATTAACCGCGCGGGTTATTTATTGGCCAGGATGTATTTTTTCGGGTTGACGGCGCGCCCGTTGACCAGGACCTCAAAATGCACATGAGGGCCGGTGGAGCGACCGGAGGAGCCCATTTTGGCGATGACCTGTCCTTTCTTGACGGTATCACCGACCTCCACCAGCAATTCGCTGTTATGCCCGTAGCGGGTGACATAACCTTTGCCGTGGTTGATCTCCACCAGGTTGCCATAACCTGACCGTCTGGCTGAGTAGGTCACCACACCCGCAGCCACGCTGACCACGTCAGAACCCATTTTGCCGGCAAAATCGATTCCGGAATGATGGGCTCGTCGGCCATTGAAGGGATCGGTACGCATGCCGTAGTAGGAGGACAACCAGCCCCGTGTGATGGGCCGACCTGCCGGAATCACCTCGGCCTGCAGGTTACGGGTCATAAGCATCTCTTCCAGCACACTCAGCTGCTGGCTGCGATCGTCGATTTTGGAGGAAAGCTCTTCCAGCGAAGCGAGAAAATCAGGGACCTCTATCGAACTGCCCGCCAGCTCCTCGCTGGTGACGGGGCCACCCTGGGCCGGAGGCTGCTCAAAATTGAATTCGCCGTTATCCAGGTTGGC
>JASFNY010000115.1:0-6364 GCA_050116795.1 Thiohalophilus sp. | reverse complement strand
TCGAACACTGGCAATCATCAGGCACAACCGAATATATGGATTACGATGCCCTGTACAACCTGGTGCCGGTCGATCAGGATTTCGATTCCAGCACAACCAGCCTGTCATTGGATTACAATCCGACTGCCGACTGGGTCAGCAAGCTGAAACTCTCCTACTTCAAGGATGACATCCAGCAGAATCAGAATAATGATTTCGCCAGGACGTATCGCCGCGTAGCTGACTGGCAGAACGATATTCAGGTCGGTGAATCCCAGTTGTTCACTGCCGGCCTGTATGTGTCGGACGAAAGTGCTGACTCCCTCAGTTATGGTACCCGCTTTGACAGTGATACCCAGGTCAATGCGTTATTTATCCAGGACAATGTGAGTATCGGAAATCATCAACTGGTAGCGGGTGCCCGTTACACGGACCATGAAACTTTTGGTAACAAAACCACCTGGAACCTCGAGTATGGTTACCAGCTGACCAAACAGTTGAAAATGATTGCTGCAGCCAATACCGGCTTTCGGGCACCTTCAAGTGCTGATCGTTTTGGTTATGGCGGAAATCCGGATCTCAAGCCGGAAGAATCGTCGAACCGGGAACTTGGTCTGCGTTATCAGCGTAAACGACACCGTTTCACTCTGAACGCCTTCGATAACCGTATTGACAACCTGATCATGTATTACGATCCGGATGGCTGGCTGGGGCCTCTGCCGGGTGTAAACGAGAATATCGCCAGAACCCGCATCAAGGGTGTCGAAGCCGGCTACGAATACACGTATGACAACTGGTTACTGGCGATCGATGCCATCGATCAGGATCCTCGCGATGAAAGTGACGACAGCCTGCTGCTACGCCGTCCGGAACAAAAATACAGCCTGAGCGTGTCCCATCTTGGCGATCGGCACCGCGTGCAACTGGATGTAACCCATGTTTCCGAACGTCAGGATATAGACAGCATCACCTTTGGAAAAATTACCCTGGATGCCTATACCCTGGTCGGCCTGAGCGGCGATTATCGATTTACCGATGCATTCTCGGTCAGTGCCAGGATAGATAACCTGACCGACGAGGATTATCAGCTCGCAGACGGCTATAATACTCCGGAACGCAGTTATTACATGAACCTGCGCTACATCTTCTGATTCTGAGACGCGATGAAACTCTATCAGGCAATTATAGTTTCCCTGCTCGCTCACGGCATTCTGCTACTGCCGTCTGCCGGTCCACCCCTGCCTGAGATAAAAATTGCCCCGATGCAGGTCACTCTGCTTGCCGGTGAAACGCAGTCTGAAAAGAATAAACAACACCATCAGAACCTTCATGAAACTAAACCGATGACGTCTCGGGAAAAACTCCAGTCCCACTCGCTGGTTAGCGGCTCACACAATCAGCGTGAGGCGGATGCTCAAGACACCCCGCCCGAACAGGAACTGAAACTGGCTGCCAACCGTACCGGGGACACTTTAACTGTCATGCAGACTCCGCGGACGGCCTCCAGCAAACTGTCACGGCAAAAGGCACAAACCCGGGTGGTCAGTCGCCTGCATCATGAACTGAAAAACTACTTCGAATATCCCATGCTGGCACGACGTAATGGCTGGGAAGGGAAAGTTGTCCTGGCGATGGATATTTATGTAGATGGACGCATCTACAATGTGCAACTCAAATCTGGCTCGGGGTATCGCATTCTGGATCGTTCTGCCCTGAATGCGGTATCCCGTATACATACCCTTCCTAATGTCCCACAATGGCATGGTTCATCACCTTTGAACATTGCCTTACCGGTTATCTTTCGTTTACAGGGCTAATTCATGGGACATCGACTGACAAAAATCTATACCCGTACAGGCGATGAAGGCACAACCGGACTCGGTGACGGCAAGCGTGTCAGCAAGACCCATCCCCGGGTCGAGGCCTTTGGCACAATCGACGAATTAAACAGTCTTATCGGCATGGTCCTCGCTCATGAACTTCCGAGTGAAGTACGTGATTGCATGGTGGCTATCCAGCATGATTTGTTCGATCTGGGAGGCGAGCTGAGCATGCCAGGTTACCAGACCGTCGAACCCGGTTACGTCGAGCGACTGGAAAACGAGCTGGACAAATTTAATGAAGAACTGCCGCCATTGAAGGAATTTATTCTTCCGGCCGGCGGCATCGCGACCTCTACCTGCCACCTGGCACGTGCGGTTTGCCGGCGTGCCGAACGTTGCAGTGTGGCGCTTAACGACATTGAGACAATTAACCCGGCCACGCTTTCCTATCTAAATCGTCTGTCTGACCTGCTATTTGTCATCGCAAGAGTTCTGGCACGTTTCGAAAACGGCAAAGAAGTGATGTGGCAGCCCGGGAAAAACCGGTAAAGCTCCTGATCAGGCTTCTCGCTGGCCGCTTAAACCGAATTGCAGCTCGAACTTGTCTACGGGCATCGCTTCTCCGAACAGATACCCCTGATAAATATCACATTCGTATTTTTCAAGATAGGCCCTTTGTTCTTCCGTCTCGACACCTTCAGCGGCAATTTGCAGTCCAAGCGAATGACCCATGGCAATGATTGCATGCACAATTGCCGAATCATCATTCGAATTGTTGATATCGCGAATGAAGGATGTATCGATTTTCAGCTGTTCGATTGGTAACTGTTTCAGGTACGACAATGACGAATAGCCAGTACCGAAATCATCCATCGCTGTTCCAATACCCAGTTTCTTAAGATCGCGCAGGCGCTCAATAACATAACTGATGTCATCCAGAATGACACTCTCTGTCAATTCCAGTTTGAGTCCACGGGGGTTAATGTCATTCTTGTGAATCATTTCCTGCAGGCGAATGATGAAATCTTCCTGGTGAAACTGCCGGGCACTGATATTAACAGCAAGATTGAAAGTATCGTCAGCAAGACGTTGCTGCCATTGTTTGAGTTGATGACAGGCAGTTTCGAGAATCCAATAACCTATCTGAACTATCTGCCCCGTATCCTCGGCAAGAGGTATGAAGTCAGCCGGCGGAACCAGATTGTCGCTGTCTTGTGGTGCCCACCTTAATAGCGCCTCGGCACCAAGTAATCGACCATTCCGATCCACTTGCGGCTGATAATGTAAAAGAAACTCATGGTTATCCAACGCCTTTGACAGGGAAGACTCCAGATAGGCACGTTTTTCCACTCTGGCCTGCATTTCAGGATTAAAGAACCGTATTGTGTTGCGTCCTGCCGCCTTGGCCTCGTACAGGGCAACGTCAACCTGTTTCAACAAATCTTCAACACTGGTGTTCTCTCCCTGGAAAAGAACCACTCCGATACTGGGAGTAATCCGGTAATCGTATCTGTCTGTCAATTTATAAGGAAGTTGCAATTCAGCCTGGATTTTCTCTGCGATCGCGCTGGCCAGATTTACCGCAATATCTTTCTCTATATTGAGATCTTCAAGCAGCACGACGAATTCGTCTCCGCCGAAACGAGCAACGGTATCGGCCTCTCTGACATGTTGGCGCAATCGTTGTCCAACTTCATACAACAACTTGTCTCCGGCATAATGTCCCTGGGTATCATTCAGTACCTTGAAATGATCCAGATCCAGCATCAAAAGACCACCGTGTTGTTTGCTGCGCTGACTGGTTTGGCGTGCATGCTCGATACGTTCGATGAACAGCCTGCGGTTCGCCAGGTGAGTGAGCGGATCATAAAAAGCCAGTTGATGAATATGTTGTTCCGCTTCTTTGCGCTCTGACATATCCGTAAAAGAAGCCACATAGTGAGTGACATCATCATCGTTATTTTTTACAACACTGATCGTAAGCCATTCAGGGTAATTGTCCCCGTTTTTGCTGCGATTCCAGATCTCACCTTCCCAGTAGCCCTGTTCCTTTATTTCTCCCCACATTTTCCTGTAAAAGGCTTTATCATGTTTGCCTGACTGTAATAAACGGGGTGTCTTACCAATCACCTCTGCCGGCTCATAACCGGTAATACGCGTGAAGGCATTGTTAACCTGTTTAATACGCAGATCACTGTCAGTAATCATAATTCCGTTTTCCATTTCAAACGCCACTGCGGCAATTCGCAATTGCTCATCGGTAGCGCGGCGTTCTGTAACATCCCTGATCAGGGCCACATAGCCGAGCAATTGGCCATCTTCACTGCGCAACACTGTACCAAGAGTTTCTCCGATAAAGACTTCTCCATTTTTACGCTTGTATCGGACTTCGTAATACTCTTTACCTACATTGGCATTTACGTTGTAACGTTGACGACCCTGCCGCAGATATTCCTCGTTACTTTCATATAAAATCTGGGTCTTCTCGCCGAGAACTTCAGGAAGCCGGTACCCGAATATTTGTTCGAACCCGGGATTCAACCATTGTATTTCACGTTCAGAGTTGGTCATCACGATCGCATCCTGAATACCGTCTGCAATAGCATGAAAACGGTTCTCGCTGGCGGCCAGCTCCAATACACGCCGATAATTCTCAACGCCAAATCCGATATCGGCGGCCATCTCATCCAGCAGCGCAATTTCCTTTTCCTGGAAGAAATTTGCCTCACTGGCATAGATATTCAAAACGCCGAAAATCCTGTCGTTTTGGCGCAATGGGAACGCTGCAGAAGCATGTATGTTGTATTGTTTGGCGCGCTCATGCCAGGGACGGGTCATTTGGTCATTTTCAAAATCATTGACCACTCTTCGTTCGCCATAAAGGTAGGCCTGGGCTGTAGGTCCATGACTTTCAGAACGTTCTGAATCAAGAGTGATATTTAACCCCTCAAGGTAAGCTGTTTCACCGCTTGATGCCACTACCTCAATACATTGTTTATCAGTATCGGGAAGACCAATCCAGGCAAGACTGAACCCGCCATGCTCAACCGCAATGTCACAGATTGTTTGAAAGAGATCCTGCTGTTCCGCCACCCGGACGATGGCCTCGTTGGTCTCGCTGAGGGTGGCATACAGGCGACTCATCCGAGTAATTTCAAACTCGTATTTCTTCCGCAGGGTAATATCAATATGTGTGCCCAACATCAGCTCTGGCCTGCCATCCGGAGTTCGCGTGAGCAACCGCCCTCGGTCCAGGACCCAGATCCAGCGCCCTTCTTTATGCCACATGCGGCATTCACACTCGTAATAATCGAGTTCGCCGGCAAAATGCCGATCTATCAACTCATTTGATCGTCGCATATCATCAGGGTGTGCCAGATTGATCCACGTCTCAATCGAGATGGGAGACAACTCCTCCAGGGTGTAACCGATGATTTCTGCCCAGCGCTCGTTAAACGTGGTTTTTCCACTGGGAACATGCCACTCCCAGGTACCAGCACGTGTACCTTCAAGAATACCGGCCAGACGACGTCTTTCATCCCAGAGCGCGTCTATCGCTGCACGACTCTTGCGGTTTTCATGAAAGATCAGCAGAAATATCAATGCGACTGACAGGCCTACGAAGAGTAGTCCCTTGATACGCTGCAGACTATGCACTGCTTCGTGATCGTCCGCGACAATAAGCACCAACCAGTCACTGAACAGGATCCAGGCAACCCCGAAAATACCGTAGTAAACAGCAATGCGGGCGGCTGACGCACCCAGGCTGCGTAAATTGTTTTGCTGCTTGTTATCCAACACGACCGCCAGTTTGAAAATTGCATTCCATTATTCGATCCTGATCTGCCAGGTTTTCATACCACATTAAAGCAAAAAAAGCATATTCACGGTGGGTATTTGAGGAATCCTGACCGAGTGACTGGCATTTGAACAGAGGCCCTCCCATGGCTATTTTGCCAGCTTGTTGCTTCCAAAACAGCAAAAATCCCGTTAGCTGGAAATATTGCCCATTGGCTCGGTACAATGCTCATTCCGAGTTGATAACCCCTATCCCCTTGATTAATGAAGGACGCGAAATAAATGAATGATCCAGTCATAGTTGTAGGTATCGGCGAAATGGGCAGCGTATTTACCCGCGGACTGCTGCGTCTTGGCCACCCGGTATTCCCGGTTGTTCGCCATACCGACCTGGATAAAATCGCTGACGCTGTACCCGATCCCCGCCTGGTACTGGTCTCTGTCGGCGAGGATGATTTGCATCCTACGTTGGAGAAACTGCCTGCCTCATGGAAACAACGCCTCGGCTTGCTGCAAAACGAGTTGCTGCCCGGTGACTGGAAACAACATGACATCGAGAATCCGACTGTCATTTCAGTCTGGTTCGAAAAGAAAAAGGGCCAGGACTACAAGGTCGTGGTTCCTTCACCGATCCACGGTCCGCAAGCGCCGCTACTGGAAAATGCGCTTGCTACTCTGGACATTCCGACCTGGGAAGTCAGCAGTCCTGAGGCCATGGAATTCGAGCTGGTCCGTAAGAATGTCTATATCCTCACGACCAACAT
>JASFNY010000114.1:0-6382 GCA_050116795.1 Thiohalophilus sp. | reverse complement strand
CCGATATTGGCAAACAGTCCCTGCAGGCCACCGTACCAGAGAAATGTGGCAACCAGTGCATACCCCACCGTCCTGCTGGTAATGGCGTTATGAAACAATTCACCGGTGGATCGCAAGGCCCGACGCCAACCATCCGCCTGTTTCATAGCCTCTTTTGGCAAGCCTTGCAGTGGAATGAGCAGAAGTATTGCCAGACCGGCGACGATCCAGAAAGTGGTTTGCCAGCTGCCCGCTTGCGCCAGGAACGCGCCGGCGGGGACACCGAACAATGTCGAGGCGACCATCGCACCGGTAACGATACCCATGGCGCGACCACGGTTGTCATAGGCAACGTGGTCACCAATCATGGCAAAGATGGCAGGCTGGATCATGCCGGCACCGATTCCGGTAATTGCCCGATACAGCATCAACGACATCAAACTGTCCCCCAGCCCGGTCAGGGCGGTGCCGATTGCCAGCACCAGCACGCCGGCGATTAGCAGGCGCTTTCTGCCCCAGTAATCGGACAAGGCACCGAAGATGGGCGCGGTTAACATATAGGCCAGGGCATAGGCGGTGACCAGGAACACCCCGCTTTCGGTCGACAGATTGCTGCTGACGACGATGGCCGGCAGCAGCGGAACTGTGATCAGTGAATCCAGCCCCACGAAGAAAGAACATGCCGCCAGAGCAAACAGCAGGCGACGCGTGCCCTGGTCATCGCTGTGATTGGTCATAGTGTATTTCATTCCGTTCTCCAAAAAAATTTGTTCAAGTGTTCATAAAGTTGATCGTTCCTTTCGGTGTAACCCGTTAGCTTATCGCTACACCGTCATCACCATTTCAGACTGGCCGTAACGCACCTTTTGCAAGCCGGCGTTATCGTCTTGCGGATGGCGCACGCCCAGGGCACAGATCACCGAGGTTTCCAGTCCCCGTTCAGTCAGCCCCAGCACCTGGTCGTACCCGGCCGGTTCGATCCCGCCCATCGGGCAGCTGTCGATCTGCATCATTGCCGCCGCGGTCAGCAGCGTACCCAGGGCGATATGCACCTGTTGATGTGCCCATTCGCGTTTTTGTGCCGGACTCATGTTGCTGAATACCGACTTCATGTGATCCGCCAGGCCGGCCAGATCATGAATTGATATTCCCCGGGTGTTAGCGACCGAATCGATATAACGATCGACCATCTCGTCACCAACATCCGTCTCGGCCGCAAACACTACCAGGTGCGAACAGTCGACCACCTTCTGCTGGCCGAACGAGTGTGGCAGTAACTGCTGACGGATCCCGATATCCTCCACCCTGATCATCCGATAAGGTTGCAGGCCATAAGACGTCGCACTCAGGCGTGCTGCATCTAGCAGTTGTTCAATCTTCTGCTCATCAATACGCTCTGCTGAAAACTCTCTGACGGCATAACGCCAGTTCAAAGCTTCTATGATATTCATGTATCACCTCGATATATTTTCAGGTCGTTTTTACAAACCGGTTCCTGCCAGCCCAGGTGGTTAACAACACACCTGACAGGATCAATCCCATACTCAGTACATCGGTGCGGTCGTAATGCTCACCCCACATCACAATGCCGGCCACTAGCGTTACGGCGGTAATGACATAACCCATCTGGCTGAGATAGACCGGCCCACCGATGCGCAGCAATTTGAAAGTACTCAGATAGGAAGCGCCGGCCATCACGGCCAGCAATAACAACAGGCCGCCGATGCCGGCGCTCTCCGGCATGTGCTGTTCGAAGTTGCCCAGCGACAGGTTCACGATAAATAACAAGCCACCCTGTACTGTCAGCATGCCGATGGCCAGCGGCATGGCCTCGCTGCCGGCCGGCCAGTAGCGGCTGCGATAGATGTTGCTCGCAGCGAGTGTCAGTGGAATCGCCAGGGCCAACAGCAGGAAGGCACTCTGCCCCGACAGGTCAACGCCACCTCCCGGTATAACCAGCATGGCCACACCACTGAGCCCGGCAACCAGTCCCAACAAGCGCAGCGGGCTGCCCGGCTCATGCCCCAGTAAACGTGCCAGGGCATAGGTCAGCACCGGTGACAGTGCGGTGAGCAAACCGACCATGCCAACCTGTAACTCGCGCAACACCGCGTAGGCCAGCACATAAGGCAGACTCACCCCGAGCAAGCCGCCGATCAGGTAATAACGAATATGCTCGGTATTCCAGAGCGGAAAGTTTCGTGATGGCCATGACACCAGCCACACCACCAGGGCACCACCGGTCATTTGCCAGAACAGGATCAGTAAGGGTGAGACCGCTTCACTGCCTACCTGTTTACCGGTAATGAACAGGCCCGCGGTGAGTACACCGGAGACCAGCAGCAGTATCAGCGCTTTCATGCCGTGACCTCCTGCTCAACATCTGAATGCGAAACGTGCATCAACGCGGACTGGGTCAGTTCAATCACGTTGCGATCGGGATCGCGAAAGAAGATCGAGGTCTTGCCATCGCCAAAGGTTACGGGCCCTTCGGTGATCGCGATGCCCAGGGCCGTGACGTAGAGTGCGGCATGGGTAATATCCGCCACCTGCAGGGCGATGTGCGTATAGCCGGCATGCTTGACGTCCTCATCCATCAACACGTTGTGTGGCTGATGTTGATGTACGGCCGAATCGAGCAGGTTGAGTTCCAAACCGCTTGCATGCCGTAACACAACTACACGTTCATTGAAGTCTTCCCGGGTCACCTCGAAACCGAACTGACGGTAAAACTTGACGGTACGTTTAAAATCAGCAACACGGATGCCGATATGATCCAGTCCTTTGAGTGCAATCATGAGTCACCTCCACTGGCGGGACGCAACGGAATGGCAATCGGCCGCATGGGAGCCGCATCCGATCCGCGCAGCTTTAACGAGCCACCGATGATGGCAAACTCGTACACCCGATCGCGTGACAGCTGTTCGAGATAGACCAGCTCCATGATCGGGGTGCCCTGCTCGGCCAGCAGGTAACTGTGTACCGGCACGTAGTTGCTCTCGACCTCGGAGGGAAAAGCCTCGAAGCTGAGGTTGTCGGCCCCGACGATCATGGCGCCACCTTCCTCGACCAGGAAGCGGGCCGCGGCCATGCCCAGACCAGGCGGGTTCGCCATGTAAGCGGCGGCATCGTCGTACTGCTGCATGCGCCCGGTACGAATCAGCACTACATCGCCGCTTTGCAAACTGACCTGTTGCTTGTGTAGGGCCTGGACCAGATCCTGGCGGGTGATGCGATAACCGTCGGCCAGCATGCTGACACCTTTGGCCGCCGCCACGTCGATCAACACCCCGCGGGCAATGATGGGCGGAATGTTTTCCGCCCCGGCCACTTGCCAGCCGCGATCGCCCAGGTGCGCTTCGGCCTTGAAGCCGTTCCAGATTTCACCGTTCAGACCAAAGTGATTGAGCGCATCGATGTGGGTGCCCATATGCGTGTACATCGAGATCGCCGCGCCGGTATAGCTGACGTGCTCGTTCATCGTCTCGCCCAGCTTGAGCGGATCGTCGATCACCGTGCCGTGCGGCGTGTGGGTCATCCAGATGCGGTAGTGGGGATCACCGGCCGCCTGCCAGCTCGGCATGCCGATGAAGTACTCGACCGAGAGATCGTAAACCTCCCCACCTTTGATCCGGGAGAGGATCGCCTGTTGCGAGGCCGGAGTCATCAGGTTGAGCCGGCCGATCTGATCCTCCGGCCCCCAGGGGCTTTTGCCCACCCGCTCCCCGGCGAGTGCGATCCCGATACCTGCAGCCAGCACAAGCAGTAGCAGGATGCAGCGGGGAAATTGCAGTCGTGCTTTCATGGTGAAACCTCCTTTGCCTTGTTGTGACGGTTGAAAGGAGGATAATCGTGTTTATTTAATTGATAATCGGTGTATTTTGAACAACACTGTTCACATATATTTACTAATTGAGACAAAGCATGGATAACCTGACCGACGCGGCCGTCTTCTGCCAGGTGGTGGAAAGTGGCAGTTTCACCGCCGCCGCCGAACGCCTCGGGCTGTCACGTTCGGTGGTGAGCAAGTACATTTCCCGGCTGGAGGATCGGCTCGGCGCCCGCTTGCTCAACCGCACCACCCGTCGGCTGAGTCTGACCGAAGCAGGCCAGGCCTTCTTCGCCCGCAGCCAGCGCGGGTTGCAGGAAATCGAGGCGGCGGAAGCCGAGGTCTCCAGCCTGCAGACCGCACCACGCGGTAAGTTGCGGCTGAATACCCCCATGTCGTTCGGCATCCTGCACATCGCGCCGGTACTGGCGGATTTTGCGGCCCGCTATCCCGAGCTATCGGTGGAAATGAGTCTGGATGATCGCCAGGTGGACCTGGTCGAGGAAGGTTTCGATCTGGCGATCCGCATCGCCGAGTTGCCCGACTCCAGCCTGATCGCCCGCCGCCTGGGACCATGCCGGCATGTCGTGTGTGCCTCGCCGGATTATCTGGCCAGACACGGCACGCCACGAATACCGGAAGACCTGCGTCACCATGATGCCCTGACCTATCGTTACCATGCGTCGCCCAGTGAATGGCGGTTTATTTCACCCGAGGGTCGCTATGCCTCGGTACCGGTGACCGGTGCGATCGAGATGAACAACAGCCTGGCAATCCGTGAAGCGGTATTGCGCGGAGCGGGCATCACCCTGATCCCGACGTTCATCGTTGGCGAAGATATCAAGGCCGGAAGATTACAGAGTGTGCTCGATGACTATCGGGCCCAGGAGATCTCTATTTATGCAGTCTACCCCGAACGCCGGCACCTTTCTCCCAAGGTGAGGGCGTTTGTCGAATTCATGCAGGAACACCTGTCCGATCCACCATACTGGGATCAACCTGCACCCTAGTCCAACAACCATATTGGTGCTTGTTTTGGCCGATGGCTGCCGCAAGAATATCCTCTACCTGTTGAACCGAGGCAATAACAATAACAATGGCCTGGGTAACCGTGGCATTCAGCCTGGCTGGCTTTGCTCCTGGATCTCGCTGTCGGGCTGCGGGGGCTCGGCCAGTACGACACGATTCTTACCCGCGCGTTTACCCCGGTACATGGCCCGGTCGGCCGACTGTATGGTCTGTTCAATGCCCTGATCGTCGCTGTACTGGGCGGCGCCAAAAGTGATGGTGGTCGAGTGCCTGAGGCTTTTTATCTTGATGGGTGACGAGAGTTCCTTACGTAATTCGTTGAGTACCGACTCGGCTTCGTTCAGGTCGATATCCGCCAGTAGTATGAGAAACTCTTCACCGCCCCAACGGCTGATTACATCGTGCCGGCGCAGGCGTTGCTCCATGCGCGAGGCCATTTCCTTCAACAGCACGTCGCCGGCATAGTGGCCGTAGCGATCATTAACCTTTTTGAAATCATCGATATCCCCGAGTGCCAGCACGAATGGTTTACCGTCGCGCCGAAAACGGCTGACTTCGTCTTCGATTGCCTGGTTCATGGCATGCCGGTTGAGCAAATGGGTCAGGGAGTCGTAGGTGGCCAGCTGTTCATAGTCCCGGGTCAGTTTCTGCAGGCGCCGCTCGGAATCCAGAACACCCTTGGAATAGTAATGCGCCAGGTAGGCCACCAGCATGACCGTGGCGATCAGGTTACTCAGATGCAAAAAGTGAATGACCAGGTGATCGAGCTGATACGTGGCAGTGGTTTCGGCCGAGTGATAGAACAACAGGATCAGAAACAGCACGGGAAACATGGCCAGGACAATCTTCTCTGCCAGCGGCCGTGCCGGGTTGATGAACAGCACCGGGCTGATCGCAAACATGTAGTAATAGAACCCGGTGTCCCAACCCAGTAACCATATAGCCAGGCCGGCGTGCAGGTTGACCTCGATATAGGCCAGCCACAGGGCAACATAATGGTGTCCGTTGCGATTGAGGAAAAAGGCCAGGATAAAAACGGCCACACTGGCGATGTTGAACAGGTACAGCTCGCGAATCTCGAGTGCGAAGAAGACGAGCAGAAAAACCACGTGCAGTAGCAGCCCGGCCAGGTAGACATGCTCGGCGGCATACAGAAAGCGGAACTGCTCGTGACTGACCCGAATATTACCGAATACCCTGTGCCGCGAGGACTCCATCGCGTGCGGCAAACTGCCTGGTTCGATCACACTCTCATCATCAGTCGGCATGGCAATAATTCAAAGACTTTTCATAAAGATAGGACATTTTCCCTGTTTTAGACAGGAACCGCCGTTATTGGTGCACTTCCATCCCCGACGGGTTCAAGCTGGTGCAGAATCCGCCACCTGGTGTTACCTGTTGGCCGCCGCTGAACGCCGAAATGCATGAAATAGCCAATGTTTACGGGCCTTTTGGCCGAATATTCGGGGTTGGCACGAATGTTGAAAGAAACAAACTGTACTCATTGTCAGCATGGAGACTAAAGCCATGAATAGCCAGTTCAAT
>JASFNY010000113.1:0-6384 GCA_050116795.1 Thiohalophilus sp. | reverse complement strand
TGCCGGCGGCATAAACACCACCGATCAGCGAACCCATCGAGGAACCTGCAATGGAACTGATTCGATAGTCACTGTTCTCCTCCAGCCAGCGAATAACACCAATCTGGGCAAGCCCACGCGCACCACCGCTTCCCAGGGCCAGTGAAATATCTTTGCTGTTATTGCTCATCATCGGTTCCTGTTGTTCTTGTCGGGATTCGCCGGCCGCACGCCAACTATTTTCCCTGATGAATTATTCTCAGTTCGACGATTCCCGGTTACGTGGCCAGGCCCCGGCATCGATGGTCTCCTGATAGGCATGCCAGGTAGCGTGGCCGATCAGCGGCATACCCACCGCCAGCCCCACCAGGCCGGTAGCAAATCCGATCAGCAGCATACCGACAATAATGCCTGCCCACACCAGCATGGGCCCCTTGTTGCGTAATACCGCATTGATACTGGTCAGGACCGCGGTGACCGTGTCCACGCGGCGGTCCAGAATCATCGGTAGTGAAAAAGCACTGGCACAGAATATGATTGTAGCGAAAATGCTGCCTACGGCCGTCCCCACACCAAGAAACAGCGCAAAATCAGACAATTCCGGCTCCGCATCGACCGGGAAAAAGATGTGCACCATGGACGCGGCCCGGGCCCACACAAGAAACACGACTAACAGGATCACCGCATAGATCATCAGGTTTGCGATATGACGTCGTCCCTCCTGGAAACAATATCCCAGGACCGGCTGACGCCCGTCCTGCAACTGTCTACTAATAGAATAGAGCCCCACTGCCATCACGGGGCCGATGAAAATAAATCCCGAGAGCATCGCCAGCAGCAGGTAGATGCTACCGTAGTGCCAGGCAGTGAGACTGATCAGATAGCTCAACACCAGCAGGGCCAGGCCATAAGCCAGACTCGGTCCGGGCGCGCGGCACATATCCTGCCAGCCAAGACGCAACCAGCGCAGGGGAGCATTTACCTCCTGCTGGCGACAGGGTGCAATAAAGGGTAATTCGTCCGGATTATTTACAGGATTACCGGATGATGGCGACGAGGTCATACCTGCCTCCCTGGTTTGAATATCGCTGTCTGCAGGTTCAATATGACTGCCGACCTGCTCCCCGTCAACGTTTATCAGGTCTAGTCCAGGTGCCAGTCGTTCCAACCGATCAACTGACCGTTGGTATAATTATTCTCGGTGATTCTGACCGTATTATTTTCCAAAACAATCTCGACATGGATCTCATGCCGAATTACGCCGCCAGCGGCACTGCGCACAACATATTTGCGAATGAAATCCATATGATCGTCATCAAGACTGGTCACATGGACCTCGTTGCCGGAACTGTCGGCTCTGTAGTACAGGGCTCTTTTTTCCTCATCCAGGTACAGTTCAAAGGTAGCCGGTTTACTGACTTCACTGGAATTCATACTGGCATCGATTATCAGTGAAGGGTGGGTTCGATCAAATCGGCCAATGGCATTGACCGTGTACTCACGCTCAAACAATTCAGGGCTGTCGGTACTTCCCCGGCAGTGTTTTTCAAAATAACGACCGCCCCAGGAACCATCCAGCCTGGAAAACAATGCCTCCAGGGAATCAAATTGACTCCGGGTAAGCTCGACTTCGGGGATCGGGGTAAAACGATAATCGGTGATACTGTCGTAACCCGGCGGTGGAGAGTAACATTCGGTCTCGGCATGCAGCGGTGAGCTCCCGGCACTGACCAACAGCAGCAGGATGATAGTTCCAGAATTTATGATCCTTTTCACTGTTTTCAGACCGACAGGCGTTTTGAACGGAGCCCGATGCTCATCCGAACACCGGGCAACCCGTTTAATCTCATGATCGATTTATTGCACCGAACCAAAGTGCGGATCGGTCACATCTGCCGGTGCAGGTACTCCAGCGATACGAGCACCCTGGTTAACCGGGCCATCGGGAAACAATTGATACAGCCAGCGTGAGCCGCCCTCGTCCTCGAAACGCTCATTTAGAGCCGAGGTCAATTCGCGGGCATGGTGCAACTGACCATTGTTTTCGTAATGCACCCGCAGGAACTTGATCACTTTCCAATGATCATCGCCCAGGTCAATGCCCAGCTCTTTGGCGGTCTTCTTCGCCTGATTTTCGTCCCAGGCCCGGAACCGTTCCACTGATTCGTCATCATGAATACCTAATATCTTTTCCTGTTTTTCTTTGTTGGTCATGTCATTCATCAAGCAGTCTCCTTGCGTGTACATCTTGAGAAGCCTCAATCAATCTGTCAGTAAACAAATTGCATGCTTCTGTTTTGAGTCTAGTTCAAATTCCGGTTAGCGCTAAATTCTAAAAGCGGGGGATAAAATTGCATTGAGAAATCTAAATGCAGGATTCGTATCGCAGCATTCTGGTGAAAATTAGCCAACCGAAGAGGACCTGAAGTTCCCTGAAAAGAGCCGAAAATACACTTTATTTAATTGCGTCTATTGACTGTTCGCCGGTCGAAGCATCACCGGTTCCCCCTTTCATGGCAGGCATTTCAGCGGGTTTTGCCTGCCGCGAGTTGCACTCCTGTAGCTCCCCTGATTCAGTGGTAACCTGAAAAATACTCCCATTATTCGTGTTTCATAAGGTAATATTTGCTGTTACACGTGCCGAATAAAAACTAACCACTGCGGTCAGACAAAATAATGTCGCGAAAACTGGAATCCAAACAGATCATCGTTGCCAATGCCGCCGTCGTCCTGCTGTTTATCGCGATCCTGTTAATCGTGAACCTGTTCTATTTCAACCGCCTGAACAACAGCCTTTCGGCTATCAATAATATTCATAATCGCAAACTCGACATCATTACCCAGATGTCCCGAATCGTCCGCGACCGTTCCCTGACCATGTTGAATATGAATCTTTCTGATGATGTCTGGTACATCGACGAGCAATACCTGCGTTTTCATAATATGGCAGCGGAATTCGTCGAGTTGCGTGGGCTGCTGCTGCAGCTACCCCTTTACCCCGAAGAACAGGCCAAACTGGACGAGTGCCTGAATCTGATTCGAAAAACCCAGCCGCTGCAGGATTCGATCGTCCAGCAAATTCACGAAAACCCGGGCGCCAATTTGGCAAACAAAATCATGCACAATGACATGCCGCTGGAGAATATACTCTGGAAAGGGTTTAACGATTTAAACCGTACCGTGCTGGCCAACACCGACAAAGCGCGGCTTGCCGCCAAAGCTAAGTTTGAAAATTCCCTGCTGGTGATTATTGCCGTCGCCGCAGTACTGGCAACACTGATTACACTGTTGATGATTTACTCCCTGCGCCGGCTGCAAAAGATCGAAACCCGCTTGATCGACAAGGCAGAGGTACTCAGTTGGGAGGCAACCCATGACCCACTGACCAATGCCTGGAACCGCCGTTTTCTTGAGCACCGAATCAATCAGCTCATTGGTAACGAGCACACATCCAACCAGCAACACATACTTATATATATCGACCTGGATGATTTCAAACCCATCAATGACACATACGGCCATTTTGTGGGAGATAACTTTTTACGCGAAATATCCGTCTGTATCGAACCTTGCATTCGCAAGAATGATACGCTGACACGAATCGGCGGCGACGAATTTGCCGTGTTGCTGGAGAATTGCGATCGTCGCAAAGCCAGCAGTATTGCCGAATGCATTCGCGCGAGCATCAAAAACTGTTCCATCGAATACAACGGCCAGGTCATCACCAGTAACGGTTGCAGCATCGGTGTCGCAACCTTCAATGAAACCCTGGAAGATTTTCACCAGTTACTCAAACATGCTGATCATGCTTGTTACTCGGCAAAGCGGGCCGGTAAGAACAGAATCATGCATGCCAGTAATAATTGAACTGAACAGCCTGTATACGCTCAGGTACTGTACCTTACAGTACTTTGGCCTCTTCGATTTCCCGCGCAATCTTTCTCGCTTCGTTGAAGACCATGCCGAGTTTTGATGTCGGTTTTGAGACCACGGCAAGTACGGCCTTCTGCCCAATCTGCACGATCAGCACACAGCCGCTATCACCTTCAATCAGAACCTGCTTGAGATTTCCCCTGGAAAGTTCAGAAGAAGTTTTATTCCCCAGCGAGAGCATCGAGGCGCACATAGCCCCGAGCCGGTCCTGATCGACATTATCCCGCATCACCGAGGCAAGGCTTATACCGTCACGCGACATTACCGCGGACGCCTCAATGTCACTGGAAAAAGCATTCAACCTCTTCAGAATTGGCCGTACTTTCTCACCGATTGCTTGATAAACATTTTTCTTCTGATCTGACATAACCCAGACTCTCCATGATTAAGGTAATAGTTACTGATTCCAGTTATATATAATTTCCCCTGATTATTATTCAGTCAATCAGGCCGGCCTTGGTTTCTACTGGTGAACAATTACTACAATACAACTTGCCCGTCCGGGCATGACAAGTCACTTCCTGCCCGGGTTGTATTTCACCCGCACAGCTGTCGCAAAGTGTCCCAACTGCGACTTTCTCTTTCAAATATCCTTCCACCGGGCGTTTAACACCACCAAAGCTCAATGCGAAAGGTTTTGATTTTACAATTGCACTTCGAAAAACCTCTTCAACCTTTCGCCACTTTTCAATCAAGTGCTCCGGTAAATTATGGTCTCGCAGGCAACTTTCCATCAGCGCTTCCCGGTAATCGAACAGTTCGTGTGTAATCACCATCCAGTGATGCGCCGTCCTGGGATGGTCACCGAAATAACACCTCTCACCGGTAAATATCGATCTCAGGAACGAATACTGCTTTTCTATCGCCCGATCTCTGGTGACACCTTCAAAAAACACGCACAACCGGGGATCTTCGTAGACCCGGGAATAAAAATCTTCCAATATCTCTCTTAATACCTTGCCCTCATTCAGGGCCTTCCACATCTCTTCATCCGGCGCGAGAACGCCTTTCCTGTTATGAAAATGCCTGTACATCTTTAACCAACCCTGAAAAAGATAGGGCCCGGCCTGGACGGCCGGACCAGACGATCATGCAGCGCCTTCCAGTGTCGTCAGCGATTGACGCGCTTTGGTAAGTGCCATACCAAGGTTGACGCTTTTACGGCAAACAAATGTAATAACATGTTCTTCATTGCTTTTCATCCGCATGAATACGTGTACCAGGTTGTCGCTGTTGATAATGATTTCCTGGAAATAATGGTGACCATCATCAGCGAGACCACGTGCTTTTTTGAACAGGCTTTCGATCGTCGACACATTCGGTCCCTGGAAGAGATCGGCTGTTGCCGCTGCAAGAATGTCCATGACTTCCTGGGGATGCGAATCAACCGTCTTGATACCCAGCAGCATACCCGTGCTCAGATCTACGTATCCTGCTGCAAGACATTCAGGTATATCACCCATTGCCTTTGTAATTGCCTGGTCTAACGACATACTATTCTCCTATTAGCTTGATAAAGTTTTGTTTTGTTATCTCAGGCTGTCGCCGCTACCTGGTTGCTGACGTACTCGGCGAAGCTTTCGATAAATTTAACCTGCTCTTCGGATTGCACCCATCTGGGTTCAATTTTCCGAACAGACTCGAGCGCTTCCAGCGCGGTTTTACCTTCCATGACTAACTGGGCCGCAAGCAGGGTACCTGTCCTGCCAAGCCCAGCCTTACAGTGATATGCAACAGGTTTGCCCTCGGTAATTTTTGCATTGACCTGTTTGCACATCTCGTAAGCCTCTTCATAATCCGGTGCTTTCATATCTTCAATACGCAACCACAAGCCCTCGATTCCATAATTCTCGAGTTTTTTCTGGCTGAAGCGTTTTTCCGTCAGTGAGACCAGCACCTTGACGCCTACCCGCTCCAATGCGCGTAAATCATATTCCTCGTCAGCGACGATCCCGGGTTTTGGTGTACCGGCAAGCAGTCCCCGCTTCAGCCACAGAAATCCGCGTGGTCCAAACGATTCGCTGACAAATTCCCTGGCCTGCTCTGGCAGTGGCGGCGGCGTCGCAAGCTCCTGGCTACTGTCGAGTTCCTCCGGCCGGGCATTCGGTGAAGGAACCGGACAGGAACCGGTACGAATAAACATTTGGGTGACCTTGCTCTGCGGTTTCTCAAAGAAGTTGTCCCTATCACCAGATTCCTGGATCCATCCACCTGCCAGCAATGCAACATTGTCGGCAATCTGCTTTGCCTGGCGCTGGTTGTGCAGAACTACCAGCAATGCATTTTGCTGACCCAGCCTGGCCAGGTACTTGATGATTCTTGCTGCATCCTGTTCGGACAGATCTGCAGTCGGTTCATCCACACATAGCAATCCCGGTTTGGCCGCAGCTTCGCGGGCAATTGCAAGCTGACGCTGTATGGGAATGGGCAGGTTCACCACCTGTCGGTCGAGGGAGTCAACCAACTCTTCCA
>JASFNY010000112.1:0-6432 GCA_050116795.1 Thiohalophilus sp. | reverse complement strand
CCAAGCCGCTCGCGCTGCTTGTCGGTCAGCGGTTCCAGCACCATACCCAGGGTGGTTTCCGCGCTGCTGTCCTGTTTCGAATCCGGACCAACCTTGGCCAGCTCTTCCTCGGGCGGCAGTTCACCGGTTTTCACTGTCAGGGTGCGGGTCTTGCCCTCACGAATGATCTTGACCTTGGCCTCCTTGCCGACCGGGTACGCCGAAACCGCCAGCGGCAAGTCCGACTGGCGATGTATCGTGCGTCCGGCAAATTCGACAACCACGTCGCCTTCCTTGAAACCGGCTTTTTCCGCAGGGCTGTCAGGAACCACACGCAACACGACAGCCCCCATCGGTTTCTTCATACCGAAGGATTCGGCCAGTTCCTTGTTCACGTCCTGTATCAGGATACCCAGCCAGCCGCGACTGACCTTGCCCTTGGTCTTGAGTTGCTCGACCACATCCATGGCGACATCGATCGGTATTGCAAAAGACAGGCCCATAAAACCACCCGAACGGGTGAAAATCTGCGAATTGATGCCGATCACTTCACCATCCAGGTTAAACAGCGGTCCACCGGAGTTACCGGGGTTTATCGCCACGTCGGTCTGAATGAAAGGAACATAGTTTTCAGTTGGCAGGTTGCGATTGATGGCACTGATGACGCCGACCGAGACGGAATGATCAAATCCGAACGGTGAACCGATAGCCATGGCCCATTCGCCGACTTTCAACTCTTTTGAATTACCGATGCTGACCACTGGCAGGTTATCGGCTTTTATCTTGAGCAAGGCGACATCACTGCGCTTGTCGCTACCGATCACCTTCGCTTTCAAATCACGACGGTCGCTCAGACGTACGGTGATTTCTTCGGCATCTTTCACCACGTGAAAGTTGGTCACAATGTAACCGTCTTCACTGAGAATGAACCCGGAACCCAGTGATTGGGTATCAAACTCTTCCGGTCCCGAATCGGGACCACCTTCACCAAAAAAGTGGCGGAACAAATCACCAAACGGCGAATCTTCCGGAAAGTCCGGTATATTCATACCCGGTGGCATACCGTGATCACGTTTGATTTTCTGCGTGGTGCTGATATTCACTACCGCCGGGCTGTTTTTCTCCACCAGCTCGGTAAAATCCGGCAGTTTACCATTTGCACCCAGCAGCGCCTGCGCAGGGCTGATTAACAACATTGACAGCAGGACGGCACTCAACAGGTTAACAGTACGAGCTTTCATTAATATTCCTTGGGTCTATATGAATTTCTGATCATTCAGGAATGAACAACATTTGAAACAGTGACATCCGCGACCGGTACTCGCTTTAAAATAACCGGTTGATAACGACTGTCTTTCGCTACGCGTCGGCCGAACAGTTTCAGCCAGGCGATCGAGATAAGCATACCTATAATAGCAAACAGGATTGATATCGCTTCTACCGATTCAATCATCATCTGTTCGGCAATAACTTTGCCGGTGATAGCAAACAACAATAAACTCAACAGCGGAACCAGGTAAAGTGCTACAGAACCAGCCAGCAAAGCCGACTCATGCAGGCCGATCACTACGCTATCACCTTGCCTGGCATTGACAGGATTCAGTGCCCGCATGCGACTGACCTTGTTACCGACAACCCTGGCCAGCACCGAAGTTCCACAACCCTTGTTGACCTGGCATTGACCGCATGCAGTCTTGCGCTGGGCTTCGACCCAGGCAAAATCGCCATCGCACTCGATGACGATGGCGGATTCTTCGATCATGGTGACTCCCGGTGACGGACCGATTCACCAATCATCTTTACCGTGGCTTGCGGAACTTCACCCACCACGGTGACGTGATAACCGTTCATATCTACGCCATGAACGTTCACCGCGCCCATATGGGAACCACCCATGGGATAATCACTATCATCGTCTTTGTACTGCTCGACAAATACCGATACCGAGGCCAGGCCATCTGAATAAACGCGTTGCTCCACCGGAGTATCACTGGTCGGAACCTGGTACGTGCGTGACATTTCACGGTTGAAACCGGCCGGTAACTGGGTCACCTGCCAGGGTGAGTCTTCAACGACCTCGGTTGCATGCGGCGTATTATCGGCTTCATACCAGGTAAATTCATCTTTATCGATGTTCAGCTTGAGAGCCTCATCGGGCACTTCATCCAGGAATATTATCTGGGTGAACATAAACTGCTCTACCGGTTTGTTATTCTCGTCCAGCAGGTTGGTCTTTAATAACAGGCCGGTTTTCTCGTGCACCCATATCATGTGTCCGTAACGGAATCCATCACGCGGGCGAATCAGAATTTTCTGGGCGGGTTCACCGGCAACTTTGCCTTTTCCGGCAAGACTGAGCTCATAGTATTTATTCAAGTCACCAACTTTCATTGGAAAAGTCGGCGGATAACTGGCCCTGGGACGGCTTTTTTCTACCATCACTGACTGGCTGTCAGGATAGATGCAGGTGACCCGATCGCCGTCGCGAAATATCTCGCGACCGGTTCCGTCCATGGAGACGAGTCGTTCACGCTCGCCAAGTTCAGAAACGCTATGGATGATTCGAACCGAACTCAGTTGATCCTGCTGACCGTATACAAAGGTGCCTTCGTAATTGAGCATATGCGCCGCGCGGTGCATTTTTTCCAGCCAGGGTTGTACACCCTCGATATCCGATGCCCAGGCAAACTGCAGGCAAAGAAGTAGTCCAAATAGCGTCGCCGCCGGTTTATTTATCATCTGCACGAACTACCACGCGCTCGTTCGGGGTCACGCTGACAATCCGGGTATAGGGAAGCATGCCCTGCATCCGGGACGAAACGGAGTACTCGTTGTGATTGACGAGATAGCTGCTCAGCTTGGTCTGGGCGGCTGAATCCATAGGTGCACTTCTCAGCGGATTGCTAACGTTATGCACGGCTACCGGATCGGTGCTGGCACTGGCCACCTGGGTGGGCGCCGTGCCGTTATTGACATCGGATTGCTGAATGGTCAGCACTGCAACGGTCGCCACGGTGGCGGCAATTGCCAGTCCGCCGATTTGCTTAACGGTATGCGTCAGACCTCTGCGAACCGGTCGCAGGATGGTCGGCTCGTCACGCAGAGCCTGGCTGACGCGATCGACAAAATTGCTGGACGGAAGTGTCTCGGTATGTCCCGAGAGAACATCGCGAATCAAATGATACCGGCTCCAGCGACCGCGGGCCTCACTGTCCTGTTTGAGAAGCTCAATGACATCCGGATGATGCTCGTCATCCATGAATGCTGAGAGTTTTTCATTGCTGCTGTCGTTCATAGCATCACCACACTGGTTTCAACCGAGTAACGGTTTCAATTTCTTGTCCACTGCCTCGCGAGCACGAAATATTCGCGATCGCACGGTCCCAATCGGACAATCCATTGCCTCGGCTATTTCTTCGTAACTCATTCCTTCGAGCTCCCGCAGAGTAATCGCGGTTTTCAGATCTTCCGGTAACTCCTCGATTGTCCGGGCGATCACCTGCTGGATTTCTTCCTTGAGGGCTTCCTTCTCAGGCGTTGCATACTCCTTGAGACCGGACTCCCCTTCAAAATGTTCCGCCTCGCTCGCCTCGATATCATCGGCCGGCGGACGTCTGTCCTGCGCGACCAGAAAATTCTTGGCGGTATTGATCGCGATCCGGTATATCCAGGTATAAAACGCGCTATCACCCCGGAACCGCGGCAGGGCCCTGTAGGCCTTGATGAACGTCTCCTGTGCCAGATCCTCGATTTCGGCCTGGTTGCGCACGTAACGGGACAATACCTTCATGACCCGCTGCTGGTATTTCAATACCAGCACGTCAAACGCTTTTTTATCCCCGGCCTGTACGCGCTCGACAAGCACCTGATCCGTTGTCTTACCGCCCATTCGGGCCACTTCCCCTATAGGTTGGGCCAAGCTACCCGAATGTTGCTATATTGACCACAATCGCTTCGGAGAGTTCGCTCGGACACCAGTTTTCTGTTTTATATTGCATATGTTGAATTTGTGACATTTCGCATCACAATCCGTACAATTCTAATCTTATCTTGCCGCCAGGAGAAATCTTCCGGCAATGACAATCCCGATCCACGAGCCAGGCTACAGCATACATGCAGATCGACAGTGACGTGCTCATCATCGGCGGTGGTGCCGCCGGCCTCAGCCTGGCTCTGAGACTGGCCGATGACTATTCTATCTCATTGATTTCCAAGGGTGTTTTAAAGGAAGGTTCAACCTTCTATGCCCAGGGCGGCGTGGCCGCCGTGCTCGGGCCGGACGATACCCTGGAATCGCACATCGCGGATACCCTGGAAGCCGGTGGCGGCCTGTGCGACGAACAGGTGGTCCGCTTTGCCGTCCAGCACGGCGCCGAAAACATTCATTGGCTAATCGACAAGGGGCTGCCCTTCACGCGCGACGAGACACAGCCGCAAGAGTATCACCTGACCCGCGAAGGTGGCCACTCTCACCGTCGGGTCATTCATGCCACCGACGCCACCGGGCGCGCCATCGAGACCACCCTGGAAAACGATGTCCGGCAGCATCCCAACATAACCGTGTATGAAAATCACATCGCCGTGGACCTGATCACTGGCGCCAAGCTGGGATTCGAGCAGGATCACTGCCTGGGGGCCTACATCCTGGATCGGCAATCAGACAAGGTCCGGGTATTTCGGGCCCGCCACACAGTTCTGGCCACCGGTGGTGCCAGCAAGGTGTACCTGTTTACCAGCAACCCGGACACCTCCACCGGCGACGGCATCGCCATGGCCTGGCGCGCCGGCTGCCGGGTGGCCAACATGGAGTTCAACCAGTTCCATCCGACCTGCCTGTATCATCCACACGCCAAGTCGTTTCTGATCAGCGAGGCGGTACGCGGCGAAGGCGGCACACTGAAACTCCCGGATGGCTCGACCTTCATGGAAAAATTCGATCCACGCGGCGAGCTGGCACCACGCGACATCGTCGCCCGTGCTATCGACCACGAGATGAAACGCCTGGGTGCCGACTGTCTGTACCTGGACATCAGCCACAAGCCGGCGGATTTTATTCGCCAGCATTTTCCAACCATTTACCAGCGCTGCCTGGAGTTCGGTTACGACATGACCAAAGAACCGATCCCGGTAGTACCCGCCGCCCATTACACCTGCGGCGGCGTGATGACCGATCTGAATGGTCAAACCGATCTGCCCGGCCTGTATGCCATCGGTGAAACCGCTTTCACCGGGCTGCACGGTGCCAACCGCATGGCCAGCAACTCCCTGCTCGAATGCCTGGTATTTGCCCAGTCCGCCAGCCAGCACATTCGTGAGCAGCATGAAAGAAGCCCTAACGACGATATTCGCATTCCCGAATGGGATGAAAGCCGGGTGACCGATTCCGATGAGGAAGTCGTCGTCACCCATAACTGGGACGAACTGCGGCGTTTCATGTGGGACTACGTCGGTATCGTACGTAGCAACAAGCGACTGCAGCGGGCCGAGCACCGTGTACAGTTGTTACTCTCTGAAATTGACGAATACTATGGTAACTTCCGCGTGACCAATGACCTGCTGGAACTGCGTAACCTGGTGCTGGTAGCCGGACTGATCATTCGCTCTGCGATGCAGCGACACTAAAGCCGCGGCCTGCACTACAACATCGACTATCCCGAACGCGACGATAAACATCCACCCCACAACACCATCCTCAAGCCGACTCATCATGCCGAGGCCAGTTCAGCAGTTGCGCTGGCGGAATAGTTTTTATAGCGCTGTCCCGTCAGCGCATCCCGGGTTCATTTCTTTGTCACGCGACAAAGAAACGAACCAAAGAAAACGCGCCCCGGGGGCGCTTGTCGCCCAGACCCGGTAACACCGGGTCAGCCCGATGCCCTGCGCGCCGTCCGCCAACCGGGCGCTGCGCAACTCGCGCGATGCTTCGCATTGATCGCGCTCGAACAGTGCTCGCGGTCTGATCCCGGTTGGCGGGCGGTGCTCGGCAGCGCCCAAGGGGGTGAAAACAGACTGAGCAAGATCTGCACAAACAACTTTTCGCACACTGTTGGTTCGAGGGCTTTTCAGGCCCCTTTGGGCCACGCCGCATCTCGCAGGCAAAATCCGGGACAAGCGAGCCTTATTGGTCGAGCTGGATTTGCTAGCCGTAATAACATGCAGGCGCAGCAAATGCTGCGAGTGTGGCGAGCGCCGGATTTTGGCGAGAAACGCGGGTAGCCGAGCAGTGCGAGGCCGTGGCCCCAGGGAGAGCGCTTTTTGGTGACTTTTTGTCGCCACAAAAAGTCACTCGCCTCAGCCGCGCAGCGGCGGGCGAAATTTCTTTGTAATAACAAATAAACCCCATTAGGTATCGACGAAGTCGACATACTTCAATCGTAACCACAACTGATGCCACTGCTGTTTGGTAAAACTGTCGGGAAGCAGGACTACATGAAAGCGTCGACCATCACTGTG
>JASFNY010000111.1:0-6520 GCA_050116795.1 Thiohalophilus sp. | reverse complement strand
ATCAACCGGGGTTACCGCGCTCACAGTAGCAGCCCGAGGCTCGCCGGTCAGTACAGACCATTCACCGAAATAGTCTCCGGCCCTAAGCAAAGCAAGATTCAGAAGTTCTTCACCCGCCTGGCGGGTTACCCTGGCAGTGCCATAAATGATTATATATATGGCATCCCCTGGCTCTCCCTCCTTAACGATTGACTCCCCGCCCGGAATGCTTATCAACGAGGAATTTTCGATTAACTGTGCAAGATTATTAGCCGGTACATTTCGAAACAACGAAACACTGCGCAAAGCGGTATGGGTGATACGCTTTCTGTAGCGGCTAATCACTGCCCGATACAGCTCCCGCCGTTCCCCGATAACCTTCTCCAGAATATCACCCGGCAATTCGAGCAGAACCGAAGGGCGACTGGCCCGGACAGCTGAAATTCGCGGCAGACCAAACAACGCCGATATTTCCCCGAACAGCTCACCGGGCCCCAGATGGGCAAGTACCGGGCTACCTGCCTGGTCATCCTCGCATACCTCTACTTCACCGATAACCAGGATAAATACCCGGCTGTCAGGTTCAAAAGGCCGACACAAATACTCGCCAGGAGCTGCACTGCGAACCACCCCGAAATCAAGCAGCTTCTCGCGCTCTTCCAGAGTCAGCAAATCACCGAATGCCGCCTGGCTTCCGATAGCCTGTTCTATGGTGTCCCTCAGGTGTCCTTTTCCGCTCATCTTCCCTCCTGACCGCGAGTGCTCGCTGATAGATAAATGCCAACGATTTCCAAGTATTAGCAAAGATTAATAATCTGCACTTTACCCGCAGTAAAACAGGAAACCATTCACAGTTTCCATTTTAACAGGTAACTGGCAGAATACCCCGATGGAAAGTCATGTCAATCCCTCTCTCAGTGACGCTGAAATCTGTTTCGGTTAACTTCATCACATGTTCATCCCTCTGGACAGGAAACCCGAATGGCGAAACCCGCCGATAATCACTTTACTGCTGATTCTTGCCAACTTGCTTTGCTTTACCCTCTGGCAAGGGAATGATGAACAGCTTGAAGAAAGTGCTTATGACTACTACCTGGATTCGGATCTGCCATCCATTGAACTGCCTCTGTATCGCAAGTTCCTCACCAACCAGGGTTTTGAAGAACAACTGGAAAGTCATGAAGATGACGAGGTGTTACTCTCTCGGCTGCTAACGGACGGAAAATTCCAGCGCCTGCTGGAGGACGGGGATCTGATTACGCCACAACATCCTCAATACGATACCTGGAAACAACAACACCAACATTTCCAGCAATCTCTGCAGCAAATCGTCACTTATCGCTATAGCTTCAAGACTGCTGAACCGTCGCTAACAACCCTGTTCACGCATATATTTCTGCATGCAGACTGGGGGCATCTCATTGGTAACATGGTGTTTCTGTTCCTGATCGGGTTTAGCGTGGAAATGACTCTCGGCAGGACGATTTACCTGATTGCCTATATCGTATCGGGAATCACATCCGGTTTGTTTTACTGGTGGCTGGAGCCAGGTAGCCTGATGTGGGGTATTGGTGCCTCGGGTGCGATTTCCGGCCTTATGGGTATGTATACAGTTCTGTTCGGACGCAGAAAAATTCGCTTTTTTTACACGCTGTTATTCTATTTCGATTTTGTACGGGCACCGGCGATTATCCTGCTACCAATCTGGCTGGGATATGAAGTAATCACCCAGATTTATTCGCCAAGTAATATCAATAATCTTGCCCATATCGGCGGCCTCATCAGTGGCGCATTGATTGGTTATATTGCACTACGCATGGGCAAGGCGAACCTGGATTACCTGAACCGTGAGGAAAACGACCGGTTTTACCGTAAGCGCTACCAGGAAGGTCTGGATCATGTGGCCCGCATGGAACTTGAACGAGCCCGGCGAATCTTCACCGAGCTGGAAGAAGAATATCCCAAAAAACCGGAATTGATGGAACAATTGTTTAATATTGCCCGACTGACCGACAACGAAAGCATTCATGATTATGCAAAATTTCTGCTTGGATCCGCTCACTCCCAGAAAATACCTGTACGGCAATTACACGATATCTTTATCGCCTATGCCGAGCATGTTCAGCCGAATGTCCAACTGACTCCGGATCAGCTCATGTCTCTTGCCCTACGTTTTTCCTCGGGTGGTTTCCTCGAAGATGCCGAAAGAATTGTTCTCTATCTGATTACACGAAAGAACGATTTCGAGCGCATCCCCGAAGGCCTGATGGCATTGGCCAACCATTACAAAAAGAATGATAATCGCAAAAAATCGGAAAAGTATCTGAAAATGCTGCTCGAGTGTTACCCGGATAGCCCGGAGGCTGATCATGCCCGTCAGGCATTGGGTTGACTGACACCCGCCATCCGTTCGATAACATGCCGGTATTCTTCCACATCCTTCTGTAACCCATGCCCGGGATATTTTTTATTAATAAAGTCCAGCACCTGTATTGCCTTATGCTCTTCCCCGAAATATTCGAACATAATCTTTGCAACCAACAGGTAGGCACCGGGTATTCCTTCATAGCTAGGGAATTCCTTGTGCAAATTATTCAACAGGCTCAAGGCGGCTCTTGACTGCCCGTTAGTTTTCAATAATTCAGCCAGCTCATGTCGTTCACGTGCACCAGCCGGTTTTATATCAGGCGTAATGTGCGAAGCCTCCAGGTATATCCGCATGGCTTCAGATGGCTTTTGGGAGTGTAGCAGGCGATTTACGTAATTGGCGCTGTGTTCGAGCAGACCCTGCTTGTTACGGGTCGCAATATAATATCGGTGCAGTTTTTCCCGGGCTTCGAAATCACCCGGGTTTTCCTTAATCGCCTGGATTAATTTCTTCTCCGCCTCGCCGGTCTTGCCCTCCTGCATCAGGATATCTATCTGGCGAAAACGCGGATCAGCGCTCTTTTGCGAAGGCTCCTGCCCGGTCTCCAGGTATTCCTCGGTTATCGAGTGTCCGAGTTGTTCGTGATACTGATAAATCACGTAACCCATCATATTGTAGATAATCAATATGAAATACATGCTTATAAAATTACTGCCGGCGAACCACAGGTTTTCAGGCAATACCGGCACCAGGAGATCGCTGGCAATGGTGGCACTACTTAGTAAAAGTGCCAGGAAGAAACACATGATGAAATACGAAGGGCCGATACGCTTGATCGTCACTAGCAGCATCAATGGATTTACAGCCATAAAAAAGCTGTGTTCCACCGCGAGCACCATGATGGATGCCGGGAAAAGCATGATTGACACAATGGCAATCATAAGAAAAGGTCCGCCACCGAAATACTCGAGTACCTTGAGATTTATTGTGGCGATGAAAAAAATCAGGAACAGCTGTTTGAACGGTAACTCGATTTCATCAGATATGACTTTTCTGGTTATCGGGCGCGGTTTTAGAAAACCCATGGCGGTATCTTCAAGCACCACGAAGGCATACTTGAGAAACACCACGTTAATCATCAGTATGAAGAGCATCCCGACAAGGGACTCTGATGCCAGTGCTGAAAGAGCTGAAAGAGCCAGAACAAACAGCAAAGGGCCGGTATGTGCCGGATACAGGAAAAAGCGGGGAATCCGCTGCCAGAATGGCTGAATCAGATTACCCGCACCCAGGGAAGTCGTGCGTTGCCCACAGATTGGACAGGCGGGAGCTTCGCCTTCCTTATCCGGTGAAATGCAGGTGCTACAAAAATTAACCTGGCAGGGCTGGCAGTGCCAACGTGCCGGAGAATCTGGATGATATTTACAATAGACTTTTTCCATAATTACAAAAGCTGTGCCCGACTGTTCCTCAGCTTCGCTTCCGGACCATTGTTACCCGTGCATACATAAAAAGCGATACACACGATTGTAAATTTCGTATCCGGCACCGTCCGTGGTACGCATCTATGTTTCGAACGCCCATAAAAAAGAACCTTCCCACTCAGTGCTCAACGGGAAGGGTCCAAGCGAAAGTTTGCTTGATGAAAAGGGGGCTGTCACTTGTTACAGCGAGACAGTTTGAAACCGGTGATCTAAAACTAGCCCCGCCCCGTGTGGCTTTCAAGCCCCCCACAGAAATATATTCCATGCCGTTTAGAGGCGTTTTTTGATGTGGATAGGCAGGTTGATCAGGCAAGTATTTGAATTGATTTTTTATTAGGATTTACTAATATTCTTTTGGCATTCCCGGCAGGGAATCGCTGTCCCCAACATGGCGCGACGCCCGGCCTCGCTCACCACCCAGGGGCTGTTTCGCCAGGGCGGATTATGACGCACATGGCGGCGGTGTCCACAATCGAGTTCGGCGATCCAGTCTCCTGCCTCGTCCTGCACAAAACCGGTAATTCTGCTTTCACACTCAGTCACGGAAATTGGTGAACTGTAACGGCATGTCCAGTTTGGCGTCTTTTAACAATCCAATCACAGCCTGCAAGTCATCACGTTTCTTCCCTGTGATTCGCACCTGTTCCCCTTGAATCTGACTCTGAACCTTTATCTTGCTGTCCTTGATAAGCTTGACAATTTTCTTGGCCAGCGCCTGATCGATGCCCTCTCGCATGGTAACGTGCTGGCGCACCTGCTTGCCTGCATGCTCGACATTACCCGGCTCCATACAGTCGAGATCGACACCCCGGCGACTGAGCTTGGTTCGCAGAATATCGAGCATCTGCTTGAGCTGAAAATCGGCATCGCCATGCATGATGATATCCTTGTCCTTGAGTTCGAACTTTGCATCGCTGCCTTTGAAGTCAAAGCGGGTCGTCACCTCGCGATTTGCCTGGTCCACCGCATTGGTGATCTCGTGCGTATCGATTTCGGAAACTACGTCAAAACTGGGCATGCCGGCTCCTTCTCTCGGTAAACAGTTTCGTGGAGTAAGTTGATAATATTAACACTGTGTCAAATGATCGTCTGCCTGCGATGATTGCAGCAGCGCCATCAGGACGGAAGCAGGCCGTGCCATTCCAGATACCCAAATACAAACCGTAGCGACAATGCCAGCACGATCAGGACGATGGACAGTATCATCAACAGCAGGGCCCAATTACGCGCATCAGGCTCGACTGCCAGCTGACGCACCCAGTAGCCGCACAATACGCCGGCCAGTAATGACGGCAACAAAAACGGTGTCTGCCCGGGAACAAACATCAATACAGTTACCAGCGATTCATTTTCAATTGATGCACCGGCCAGCAGCAAAAATGCCAGAACCGGTAATAACAACAGGAACAATCCGGAAACCAGTATCATGTTGGCAGTCGGCAGCAGAGGTAATGGCAGACCTCGACGTTTAGCTAATTGATAGCGTAACCATTGACCCAGCAATCCGCCGGTCAATACAGCCGACAGGTATTGCAAGCCGACTATGATTGCACCCAGCAAGAGATTATCGGGTAATGGCCGGGGTCCGAACCAGACCACCAGGAAAGCCCCAAGCCACACCGCTGCAATCCACATATAGGTCCCCCGGGCAATGAAAGTCAGCGCCCCGGAAAGGAAGAACAAAGCAATATAAATCCAGCCAACAGGATAAGCGTGCCCGCCGCTTGACGAAGTAACCCCCCATGCAAGCAATACGGCAATCACCAGGCCGGCAGCACGTTTCAGATAAAATCCCGTTGTCTCGTCCATAATTATTCCGTCTCTGATTCTGAAAATATCGTAATGATGACAGGCTATTCCTCACCTTGCCAATCGTGCCAGCGAATAATCTGTTCAGGATACTGTTCAGGATGAACAAATTCCTCGCTGATGACTTTACCGGCAACAGAAATCCCGGCCTCCTCCACGGTATTTTCGTCACCACTAACCAGCGGATGCCACCAGGCCAGTGGCCGGCCTTCAGCCAGGCGCCGGTAAGCGCAGCTTGGCGGCAGATGGTCCAGGAGCTTGGGCAGAGTTTTCGGGGTCAGGGCAAGACAATCCGGTACCTGTCGAAGACGCGTGGCATAGCAATCGCAGCGATTGCCCGGCTGTTGCAGATGGCGGCAGGCAATACGGGTGAAGTGTAATTCGCCGGTTGCATCGTCTTCCAGCTTTAGCAGGCAACAACGTCCGCAACGATCACACAGGGATTCCCATTCGGAGGCAGAAAGTTCCGAGAGTGTCTTGTCGCGCCAGAACTCACCCACGGCTCAAAAAAGCATTCAGATTGCGGATCAGTGCACGCCTGTCTCGATCAGACAGAAACTGACCAAGCTCCATCTCCTGGCCGTGGCAACGGAGCCTGACCTGGCTGCTATACCATGGATGCGGCGGGCTATAGACATGCAGGCGGCACCAGAACCGCTGGCAATACCATTCAAATGCCGGCCAGCGTCGTCCACGCTGCACGCGAACCTCGTTATCGTTAAACAGGATAACTTCCTGAACACGGGTTTTGACGGAGACATAATAAAGCAGTCCAAACAGTGCTGCGATCTCCAGCCCGGCAAAGGGTAATATCAACCAGGCTCCGGCCAGGGCAAAACCGATCGCAAAGGTGAAACTCAAAACAGCGACAAAACCCGCT
>JASFNY010000110.1:0-6549 GCA_050116795.1 Thiohalophilus sp. | reverse complement strand
TTCACATCGTGGCCTATATGGTCCTGTTTGTGATCAGTGCGTTACTGGCAGTCGGTATGACCTGGTCGCATATCCGCCGGCGCTTGAGCGGACAATTCGATATCGATGACATCGAAGACTGACCCGCAGGATATCGCATGGCTAAAAAACCGGAAATCTATGTCAGTGTTGATATCGAAGCCGATGGTCCGATCCCCGGACCGCACTCCATGTTGAGTATCGGCGCGGTGGCTTACAGCGAGACCGGTGAGGAGATCGCGCATTACACGGCCAACCTCGATACTCTTGAAGATGCAACACCGCACCCCCGCATGGAAGCCTGGTGGCAGCATTTTCCTGAAGCCTGGGACGCCCATCGCAAGAACACCCGGGCGCCGCGGGAAGTCATGATTGAATTCGCCGACTGGGTGGAAAACTTGCCAGGTAACCCGATCTTTACCGCTTGGCCGGCGACCTGGGACTTTATGTGGATTTACTGGTACCTGATGCGTTTTACTGATCGGCGCTCTTTCGGCGAACATGGTATCGACATGCGTTCCTATGCGATGGGTATGCGCAAACGCTCCTTTCGGGAAAGTGGTAAACCCTATTTACCAAAGCGCTGGTTTTCCGATCAGGAACATAACCATATTGCACTCGACGATGCTCGTGAACAGGGTGAAGTGTTCGTCAGCATGCTGCGTGAAAACCTCGGCATGAACCCGGATGTTTCGGATGATGAGCAGGACTGAAACACATCCACATACTATCCGCATCGGCATCAGCAGTTGCCTGCTGGGTCAGGAAGTACGTTACGACGGCGGGCATAAGCGCAACGTTTATGTGCTCAATAACCTGAGCCGCTATTTCGAATTTGTTCCCTATTGTCCCGAGGTGGCTATTGGCATGGGTATTCCGCGTCCGCCAATTCGCCTGGTCAGAAAAGAAGACGGGATACACGCTGTCGGTATAGAGGATCCCTCGATGGACAAGACGGAGGCGCTGCGCGATTACGCGTTCGAGGTGTCGGGACAGATAGCGGATATCGCCGGCTATATACTAAAGAAGGATTCGCCCAGTTGCGGCATGGAGCGGGTGCGTGTGTTCGATAAAAATAACGTGCCGGCCAAAGCCGGCACCGGTATCTATGCCGCGACACTGATGGAATGCCAGCCCAACCTGCCGTTCGAGGAAGAGGGGCGCTTGATGGATCCGGTGCTGCGGGAAAATTTCATCGAACGGGTGTTCGTGTATTACCGCTGGCTGCAAATGATGAAAGATGGACTGACGCCCTCGGCACTGGTCGATTTCCACTCGCGGCATAAATTCAATCTGCTGGCCCATGATGAACCGGCCTATCGACGTCTCGGCCGGCTGGTCGCCGATGCCGGCAAGGAACACCTGCACTCGCTGGCCAGCAGCTATATCGATATCCTGATGCAGGCGCTGAAGATTCCGGCCACGCGCAAGCGGCATACCAACGTCCTGATGCACGTCATGGGTTACCTGAAGAATTCACTCGATGGTGATGACAAGCAGGAACTACTCGAAGTGCTCGAGAAATACCGGCTTGGCCAGGTGCCGCTGATCGTGCCGATTACTCTCATCAAACACCATCTGCGCAAGTATCCACAGCCCTATATCGACCAGCAGTACTACATGAATCCGTATCCCGAAGAGCTCATGCTGCGCAATAGCCTGTAAATTTGTTATCGGTTGCTATATTTATCCGAAGACACAAGCAACCTGGCTAAAGCCGATGACGACAAAGAAAAAATCTTCACGCTGGTCGCAGAAGGTGACCGAACAGAGCGATGCCCTGGATCTGGATGAAGGTGTGTTTACCTGGAAGGATCCGAAGCGAATCGCGAAATCGCTGAGCGAGTCGGCAGAAGCCAGTACCCGTCGCAAGGCCGAACCGTATCGTTCCGCCATGTCGATGCTGGTATTCTACATTAATCGCGCAGGCAAGAACCTGGACAAGAAGCAACTACAGATTCTGGAACAGGCCAAGGACGAGTTGCGAGTGCTGTACGGCAAAGAGAAAAAACAGTGATCTATTACTTCTCATACGGATCGAACATGTCATCACGGCGTATCCTGGCCAGGGTGCCCACAGCCAGAAAAGTGTCTACCGCCGTGCTCGAACGCCACAGACTGGCTTTTCACAAGATCAGTAATAATGACGCCACGGCAAAATGTGACGCCTGGGAAACCGGTCTCATGGAAGATCGTGTTCACGGTGTCGTATTCATGATTTCAAAACAGGACAAACTCGTACTGGATGCATACGAGGGACTCGGCCAGGGTTACGAGGAAAAAATGGTCCGGGTCGAATTACCTAATGGAGAGTCGATCGAGGCCGTGACCTACTATGCTACCCGAATCGATCCAGCCCTGAAACCGCTGGATTGGTACAAAGCCCATGTACTTCACGGTGCCAGAGAGCATGGATTGCCGGAAGAGTATATACGCGCAATCGAGATCATCGGGTATATCGAAGACAGCGATGACGAGCGGCGGGTAAGGGAGATGGCGATTTATCGGAAACAGGGTTCGAAAAATAATAATTTTTAATATTTGAGAAGTCAGTGTTCTGACTCCAATAACACTTCATCCGGCTCGACGATACTCTCTCGGTGACTTGCCCGTCCAGCGTTTGAAAGCTCGTGAAAAATTACTCTGCTCGCTAAATCCAAGCCTGTAAGTTATCTCGTTAAATGAATAATCAGAGCGTTTGATGTATTGCTCGGCGAGCTCCTTTCTCGTCTCATCAAGCAATGCTTTATAACTGGAGCCTTTTTCGTAGAGTTTGCGTTGCATGTTGCGTAAACTCATATTTAAATGCCCTGCAACTAACTCCTCGGAAAGATGTTCGGAACTCATATTGTCGATCAGACACTTTTTAACCTGCATGATTAAGTCAGAGCGATCGAGTTTGGCCAGATAATCACGAACGATTTTGTCACAGGAAAGTGCAATTTCCATATTCCCGGAGGGAAGGAGCGTTTCGATTGTATGCTTGTCCAGCAACAACATATTTCTGTCGCTGTTGTAGACAATGGCTGACCTGAAATAGGTGTGGAATTTACCAGCGCAGGACGGCATAGGGCGGCGCAATTCGATTCGTAAAGGAGTCATGTCTGCTCTGTATGACAGACGACATAAGTGCAGCAGTATAGCCATTCCGGCATCGACGGCAGCAAATGATGGTTGCGGATATTCGGGTGGCGCGGTAAATGAGTTGACTTCGTAACCTTCCACTGTCTCCTGCAAACTCAATGTCATGTGGGTGTTCAGTACTCGAATGTATCGCTCGGCTCTTTGCAAGGCTTCTTTCAGCGTGTCGCTGGCCAGCCAGGCAAAGCCAAGTGCATGCAGGTTGGCGGGTTGCCAGTGCTGTATTACCGATAATCCAAAACACTCATCACCGGTTTTTTGCATAGACAGGTCCCAGAGACGGGTCATGGCGGAATAGGGATATCTGGCATTGCTGTCTGACAGATGAGCCGGATCCAGGCCTGCTTCCCTGAGAGTGGCGTTGCTGTCAATACCATAGGCGTCCAGCGTTCTGGCAATTACAACAGCAGTTCCGGTCAATGTGGTGGGTATAACCTGGCCGTTCATAAATTAGACTCCGGTCCCCCGGTAAACGCCATATGTCCTGTAAGGATAACAAAATGGCACGCCGGGACAAGTCTGCCGGAAGTGCCGTCTGTAGAGTTGCTCCTGAACTGATTCTTTGCTTGTTTCAGCCATCAGGAGTAAATCATGAAAGAACAACAGTTTTACGATTCTCTGAGTCAGCACACAATCAACCGGAGTATCTCGCTCATCGGTGTGGGGCTGCATAGTGGTGCCAAAGCTTCCATTGTCATCAAACCTGCAGACGAAAACGTCGGGATTTATTTCATTCGCAAGGATGTCGCCGCGGGAACAGGACTGATACCCGCACGCTGGTATAACGTGAGCCAGACAGACTATTGCACTACCCTGAGTAATGAGCATGGAGTGTCAGTAAGCACTATTGAGCACCTGATGGCGGCATTACGTGCCTGTGGAGTTGATAATGCGATTATCGAGGTGGAAGGACCGGAAGTGCCCATTATGGATGGCAGTGCAGCGCCATTTTTTGATCTGATAAAGAATACCGGAATACGAAAACAGGCCGCCCCCAGAAATGTGATCTGGATACACCGACCAATTGAGTATCGGGAAGGTGACAATTATGTCATTGTCATGCCTGAGAGTCGTTCCCGTATCACGGCCCAGATAGAATTTGAAAATACCTTGATTGAGACCCAGGCAGTGACTTTCGATCTGCTAAATGATGATTTTTCGACTATTGCTGATTGTCGTACCTTCGGTTTTGCAAAAGATATTCCCATGCTGAAGAGTCTGGGACTGATAAAAGGGGCAACATTATCGAATTCCGTGCTGGTCGATGGTCAGCAAATTGTGAATGAAGAGGGTCTTCGCCATAAAGACGAATTCGTGAAACACAAAGTTCTCGATTGTGTCGGAGATCTCGCACTGGTCGGCTATCCCATACTTGGGCATTACTATGCAAAACGACCCGGACACCGGGTAAATCACCAGTTCCTCAAGAAACTGTTCAATCATCGGGATGCATGGTCTTATATCACGCTGGAGGAATACTATCGACTCTTCGGAATTTATCCCGACATGGGTGAGGCAAGGGCTAAGCAGTCAATGAGAAATAATAAAAATATTGATCAGGGTGGTGATTTGAATCAGGAAATCCACTAGTCATTTTCCCAGGTACGGCGTGCTGGTTTCGTGGGAGGAATACCTCTTCGAAGAGGTGAATGCGGTCTGCGACCAGGAAGACCTTAATCTTTTAGCGGATTCAACCGAAACATCGTTGAGATGTAAAAAGGAGCGGACAGGTTAAAAAATAGCCAGCTGTTTAGGGCGGACAAATTAACAGAAGTCGAGGTTTAGTGGACTCGGGTAGGAATAGCTATACTTGATAAAATGAAATCTATCAGGACACTACTGCGCAAGAAGCTGATGCTCTGGATTGGGGCAGCGATCGGTTTCTTGTTTTTCCTGAGCGCGATACTCGTTATTTACATTGGCACACGTTCCGACGAGTGGTGGAGCGAGACAGTATCAAGCCAATTGTCAAAATCACTCGAGCGTAAAGTGGATATCCAGGGTGATTTTCACCTGGATTTCGGCCGCATTATCTCCGTTGAAGCATCATCTGTACGTATCAGCAATCCCGCCTGGAGGGAGTCACCAGACATGTTGCGTCTTGGTAAGCTGTTACTTGAATTTGACACGTTTTCGCTTTTTGGCAAAACCATATTGATACCTCGTCTGGAGCTGGCAGACATTGAACTTGAACTGGTGGAAAATCAGGACGGGAAAAAGAACTGGATATTCGGTGCTGATTCTGAGCAATTATCAGATTCGCCATCCGTCTCAAGGCCCGGCAAGAGTATTACTCTGCCGGTGGGTATCGAGCAGCTTTCGTTACAGAATTCCCGAATCAGTTTACAACAACCCGGCAGGGAACGGCCTTTAATACTACAAGTTGATGCAATCACAGGTAGTACGGATGCGAATGGCAAAGCAGTTTTCGATGGTGACGGTCAGCTGAATGAACTGCCTTATTCATTGCATGCACTGATTGAGCCCGGCGAAACCGGATTTAACCTTCGCCCCAGTAAACTGACTGTTGGTGAATACCAGGTGACAGCTGAAGGTCATATCTCCGTAACAGACCAGTTGCAGGCCGAACTGGATGTCACAGGGGCAGGGCCGGATCTGTCTTTGATCACCAGGCTTGTAAATACTATCCAGTTGCCAGCCTGGCCTTTTCAGGCAAAGGGCAAGATGGTGATTACTACTCAACAAATAACCTTATCCAATGTATCGGGTACGGCAGGTAAACACTCTGTCGAGGTTGATGGTCCGATAGATTATACCGGCTCTTTACAACTTGATGCGAAAGCCAGAGGGCCGTCGCTTCAGGCAGTGTTAAATGGACTTGGGTACGATGTTATTCCGGCATCTGCACCCTACGAGGCAGAAGCAAAAATTGAGATCGCAAACAATCAGCTTACTGTGACAGCAAAACAAGCCAGACTGGGTCCTGCGAAAGCAGTTGCAAAACTGAATATCCCCGATCTGAATTCACCAGCATTCCTGAAGGTTGATGTTGGTGAATTGAGGACAACTGACATCTCGGCTTCTCTAGCAGTGGTTGGATTGAAGTTAAAACTTCCACGGGTAATGCCGGCTAATGTCACTGGCCAGATAGAGTGGAACAAAAACGCCGCCAGACTTTCCAGGGTGCGTGGCTCGATTGATACGACCAATTTCAATATTGATGGCACAATCGGAGGTCCGCCAAATTATTACAACACTCGAATGAACATTGAAATTGATGGGGAAAATCTCGAGCATTTTCTGGCTTCCCCGGCTGAGAAGGCCATACCATTCCAGGTCAATGGCGTTGTTTCGCGGGACAAACGGTACACGAGGTTTGAAAAAGTACAATTGAATGTGGCGGATATACAAGCCAGTGTTCTTGGCCAG
>JASFNY010000109.1:0-6616 GCA_050116795.1 Thiohalophilus sp. | reverse complement strand
CGCACGATGAAGAATCGAGGCATATTCGTAAGCCGGTCCAAAACAACTGGCAAAGGGTGCCGCCCCCACGATCACCGGTCCGGGATCTTTTAACAGTTCCTGGAAATCGGCATAGGATTTTTCAGCATGGTCCACGGTGCAGATCGACTGGGTGTAGCCACCATTTGGCCCTGAGCCCTCAACCTCGTCGAACGCCAGTTTGGCCCCGGTGGTAATGATCAGATAATCGTAGTTGACTGTCTCTCCACCCTGCATCTTGAGGGCATTATTCGGGGCATCGATCTCCTCGACCAGCCCGGCAATGAATCCGATTTTCTTTTTCTTGAGATAGCGACCAATCGGGACCGTGATGTTGGGACGAGTCCGCCAGCCCACGGCCAGCCAGGGATTTGAGGGAACAAACTGAAAATAGTCGTTCGCGTTGACGACGGTGATCTCGTGCTGCTTGCTGAGCGCTTCGCGCAGCTCATAGGCGGCCGGTACGCCACCAATTCCGGCACCGAGAATAACGATATGTGCCATGCTGAATCTCCCATAAGGTTGTGCGATATGGGTTAATCATGGCACAGAAAAATGAAAATGAAATTGACCGAAATCAGTCAAATGGCAGTTATTCGAATGTCAAGAATCCGTTAAGCACATACCCGGTAGCGATGAAAACCGCTGCACGTGAGGAAAATGAGTCTGATCAGCCCTGATACTGATACAAATAGAAGCAGAATTGCTGTTGCTTGCCAGCCGGGGTATTGTGCGACTCCTCGCGGGTTTCCCGCAGCTTGAAAGCTTGTCCGAGTGTCTGACTCATCAGACTGGCGTCATAACGGCGCACCGGCAGCCCGCTGCACATCTCAGGACCATCCATCGCGAACGCGGCAATAACCAGGTGACCACCGACCTGCAGACCGCTGTGCAAGGCGTTGAGATAAGCTTCCCTATCAGCCTCACCGGTAAGGAAATGGAAGACGGCCCGGTCATGCCAGAGCTGGTAGCGCCGTTCCGGTTTGAACTCGGTAATATCTGACTGGATCCAGTGAACTTTACTCGCCTGATCGCCCAGTCGCTGACGCGCGGTCTCCAGGGCCTGCTCGGCGATATCCAGCACACTCAAATCAGAGTACCCCTGCTCAAGCAGGCAATCGACCAGGGTAGAAGCCCCGCCACCGATATCGATCAATGGTTCCTCAGGAGCAGTGCCAGTCTGGTGAATCATATCCATGGATAGCTCAGGTCGAAGCTGGTACCAGCTCACCTCGCGGGCGTCCTTCTCGGTATAAACCTTTTCCCAGTGTTGTCTGCGTGCTTCACTCATAGTTGCCTCCTGAGTTTTGGCAATCGGCACAGCCATATAATCTATAAACTTCTACAATATGTGTCAGCGTGTCTCTTCCTCTGGCTGACCGGAAGAGTTACGACCATCGAGCATTGCTCCCAGTGCTTGGACCTCCTCACGCAGAGCACGGAGTTCCTGTTCTATCACGCCGCCCTCCTCGTGAATACTATCCTGGATCTGGCTGCGATCGCGTGCATGCTCTGCTTCATGCATCGTCTGCATGGTATCGACAATAATTCCGATGAACAGGTTCAGCATGGTAAAAGTAGCGATCAGGATAAAAGGTACAAAAAACAGCCAGGCATAGGGAAACTGCTCCATGACCGGGCGAACTATTCCCATTGACCAGCTCTCGAGGGTCATAATCTGGAACAGGGTAAACATGGAAGCACCAATTGTTCCAAACCATTCTGGAAAATCATTTCCAAACAGACCTGTAGCCATAACCGCAAACACATAAAACAATAACAGCATCAACCCTGCAATCGAGGCGATTCCTGGAATCGCATGTAACAATGCCTCAACGATGAAACGCAAGCGGGGCACCATGGAGATCAACCGCAACACTCGCAAAACGCGCAGAGCCCGTAACACTGCGAGTGGACCACTGGCGGGTATCAGGGCGATGGTGACCACGACAAAATCAAATACGTTCCAGGAAATACTGAAAAAGCGCAGCCGATAGAAAAACAGTTTGATGGCAATTTCCATGACAAATATGCCCAGGATGATTTGGTCGGCAGCTATCAGCAGAACCCCGAAGTTTTCCATCAACATATCGGAGGTTTCCATGCCGAGGATAACCGCATTGAGTATGATAAGCAGGACTATAGCTCGCTGTACACGGGACGATTCTATCCAATGACCGGCTTTCGCCCGAAACGAATTGGGATCAAGATCGCGGAGTATAACGTCAGACATGGTTAATCAATTCTACCGTAGGGTTAATTACTTGTCCTGATTATACCCAAATCACGATTACTGGAAAATTGGATCGCAATAGCTATTCTTCGGCTATGGTAGAATAGATAAATGCTTGCCCTCCCGCTGGAATATTCGCTGCTCATAGCGGCTATTTTACTTTGTGCCTACGTCTTTCGGGGCATAACCGGCTTCGGTTCCGGCCTCATCGCGATTCCCCTTCTGGCCCTGTTTCTGCCATTAACATTCGTAGTGCCATATATCAGTTTCATTGATGTCCTGGCCTCACTGGTACATGGCTGGCGGCATCGGCAGCATACGGCATGGCGTGAAGTTCTGACTGTTCTACCGTTTACGATGGCAGGTGTCGCTGTTGCTCTTTACCTGCTGACCAGCCTGGAAACCGCAACCCTGGCGCATGCTCTCGGGATATTCATCCTGGTATTTTCGCTCTACAGCCTGATTGGCCCGGAATTGAAACAGCATTGCAGTGCGAGATGGTCAGTAGTATCAGGAACCCTGGGAGGAATAATCGGTACACTGTTTGGCACCAGTGGACCGTTGTATGTCATCTATTACCAGCTACGCGGCCTGTCAAAATCCGTATTTCGCTCCACAATTGCTACAATCTTCCTTATAGAAGGCGTTATTCGCTTGTCCGGCTATGCAGCTTCCGGGCTTTACAATGCAGAAAAAATGCTATGGATCGCTGCCTCGCTTCCATTGATGGCTATTGGATTGTATATCGGTGGGCACATACACACTAATATTACCCAGCGACAGTTCCAGCGCGCTATAGGTATATTATTAATGATTAGTGGCGTCGCACTGCTTACTAAATAGAAAATGATATTGATAGATATGGATGTAATACTTCTGGAAATATTCAGTTTGAATTATTTGCCATGCCACGTTTTTACCTGATCCCGCCCGGCATTCTTCGCCTGGTACATTGCCGCGTCAACCCGTTCGAGTACCTGCTCGGGGGTATCTTCATATTGAATACTGTAAACCCCAATTGAGACGCTTACAGGAGGCAACTGTTCCTTGCTATGGTATTCAACCTTATGTTCCCTGATCAACATGCGCAAACGCTCTGCAATCTGTTCCGCGTCATGAATATTTGTACCAGGAAGGACCAAAATCAGCTCTTCGCCCCCAAAGCGAATCGCTGCATCAGCTCCTCGCAAGTTGTTTCGGACGATTGTTGACACGCTTTGCAATACCCGGTCACCCGCCAGATGTCCATAGCGGTCATTAAACTGCTTGAAATGATCGATATCCATCATCAACACACTGCAGTCAGATTGATCCGACACCAGTTTACGGATTAACTCGGGCATATTTTCTTCAAGCCAATGTCGATTTCGCAAACCGGTAAGAGAATCTGTCTGGGCTTTTTCAGAGAATATAAGTTGCTTTTGCATCCCTTCTGCTAATAACTCATTGTTCTGGCGTAAACGCCTCGAGACAGCATGGAGAAAATTCCTGGCTGCAATATGTGAACGATCAATAAGCTCCCACCATACGTTTTCCTGGATGGCCATCAGCATAATTGATTCATCAGCTTTGACGATTGCTGAGGGGCGTACCTTATCAATCACTGACATCTCACCAACCCATCCGCCTTCTTCAATATGGGTATTCATTCCAACTTGATCATTATCGAATTCAACAATCAGCTTGCCACTTATCACGATGTATATTGTGTCATTGTCCTGATCCGGCGATAGCAATATCTGCCCTTTTTCCATTTCGAAAAATTCACAATTGTGGAGCAGCCAGTTCAGATCTGCCTGCTCCATACCCTTCAATAGGGGTAATGCCCCCAGTTGTTCTGTACTGACCTTGCAGTCCATGATACGTCACTCGCGGAAATACAACTCAACTATATATTTTTTCGGCATTTTCGGCATTTTCTTAATGTGTTAACTGTGGCTCAAATCGGGCAAGAACATGCCATCCTCGCCAGGTATATACCCTGAACGAGGGATCTTTTGTGATGGCGTCGAGCTTTCGTCAGTCTGTTCCAGGACTAACCTGCGCGGCGGGAAAGTTGTGAATTTGACACGGAATTCTGAACAGCAACAAAACCCGGTTATTCAACGAATTTTTGGGTCAAATCAGACGCTGCACAACAACCACCGGAATGAAAAAATCCGGGATACTGGTAGTTTGGCAATTATTCGACCAGTGCACGATAGGCATGCCAGCTGGCATGTCCCAGTACAGGCAGAATCACCAGCAGGCCAAGATAGAATGTCGCCAGACCAATTGATAGCAAACCGGTGATCAATACCGCCCATAAAATCATCACCAGTGTGTTTTCACGGACAACATTAATGCTGGTAATCACCGCCCTGAAGATCCCGCAGTGACGGTCCATCAGCATTGGCCAGGAAACAACGCTCACCACAAAAACCAGCAGCGCGAGCAACCCGCCACTAATAATAAACATGAGGAGCAACACTAAACCTTCTGGGGTTGTGAATAATTTCTCAATATAAGCACTTAGCTCCAACTCAGCTGTTGTTAGCAAATGTAAACTTATCAATGAAACCATGCCTATCCAGGCCAGAAACACCAGAAGATGAAGACCGGACAATATACCCATGTCCAGTTTATTTTCTGCCAATGCCCACAAAGAGTTGCTGAGTTTGATTTGACCTTCTTGCTGTTTTTGCCAACTCAGATGATACAACCCCAGCGCAAGGAAAGGCGTCACCAGAAAGAATCCCGTAACAAAAGTAAGTACCAGAATCGGAGTTTTCCATGCGACCGCAGTCAGTGCATAACCTGCAAGAACAAAAACCAGCCCATAAAAACCACTCTGCAAAGGCATTTGCCGAAAGTCCTGCCAGCCGGCTTCAAGCCATCGCATCGGCTCACTGATATCTACCTTATTTACAGATGCTGGCACTTCACTCGACTTATCGCCATCAATGGACTGCTGCATGCCGATAACCCTCCAATTTTAATCGCTACTCTCATAATGCATTAATTTCTCGCTGGAATCATCACCCCGAACATAGCTAAAAGGCCGAATTCTGTTCTGGATTTATAACTTCGAGACTTTTTGTCGGCCGGTAATATATGTCTCGAACACTGCTGCAGTGACAACAATCACTCCACCAAGCAAAGTGCTTATTGCCGGAACAGCATTCAATATCAACGCGGCAAACAGGGTTGCATAGACCACCTGCAAGCATGCAACAAGGCTGGCTGTTTTAGCTTTGAAATTTCGCAAACCGAATGCAAATAATGTATGAGGTAATGCAGTAAATAACACTCCGAGTAATATTAACTGTTCCCACTGGTTACTGCTGACTTCAGGTACTGTTTGTATGCCAAAAGGCAAGAGCACTATCACCGTGATGAATATCTGATACAGCAATGCCTGTTTTGCCGGGTATGAAGAAAAATAGCGCCCCTGTATGATATTTCTAAGGGCAAACAAAAGTGCAGATAATACGCCCCAAATTACGCCTTGAGTTACCGTATTATCGAGCCGGAATTCAGGTACCAGTAAAAATATCCCGATCAATACAGCGAAACCACTCGCCACATCAAACCAGTGAGGACGCCCACCGTGAAACAGTGGCTCAATAAACACCGTAATTACCGGAAAGGTATATAATGCGATCACTCCTACGGCAATGGTTGATATCTGCATAGAGTGAAAATACGTTACCCAATGGCCGGCCAGCAGAATTCCAAGCAGCAATATCACCCCATAGTCACGCCCCGAGCGTAGCCTCATTGGCTCACCAGACCATAGCAAAACCAGCCATAGAGCCAGTACCGCAAATATGCTGCGTAACAATGTGATTTCAAGCGCTGATAGCGCTATGGTTTTGGAAAAAAGCGCCGTTAACCCGAATATGAAAACGGACAGATGTACAGCTATGAGACCTTTATGTGCGGGATGCATTCAGGCAATCTCTCAGGAGAAAGACTGCCAAATGCATAACATAATTGCCCTCATTTTATCAGGCTCTTTAACTTGTCCTCGGCCTTTTGCTTTTCAGTCTCAAGCTTGCTGTCTGCCTCTTGCTTGATCCGGGTTTTCTCTGATTCGATTTTTTGCCTGGCTTCTGCTTTAAGTTTTTCGACTTCCGCATCAATCCCTTTTTTCTTGATTTCGTCCCGCGCTGTATCGATCAGCCTTTGTAAAATCTCCCTGGACAGCTCAGCCGGGGTCGCACCATTTTTGCCACCCAGGTTCGTCATTTTCAGGCTCGGCAATTTAAGGTCATAGTCCTTGTTAAGCGGGGTAACCTTTGCTTCTATACGTCCATCTTCAAAGGTAATACGCTTGATGATCAGGCGTGGTTGTGCGGGCGAAGGCTTGTCGCCTGCACTAGT
>JASFNY010000108.1:0-6628 GCA_050116795.1 Thiohalophilus sp. | reverse complement strand
CTTGCGGAACATGGCCCGGCCCAGCGGGTTCTTGGGCAGCATGCCACGCACGGCGGCTTCGAGGATGCGCTCGGGCGCCTTTTCGCGCTGCTTGTCGAGAGAGATGGACTTGATACCGCCCGGGTAGCCGGTGTGGTGGTAGTACATCTTGTCCGATTCTTTATTACCGGTTACCGCGATCTTGTCCGCGTTGATGACAATAATATAGTCACCGGTGTCGACGTGCGGGGTATATTCCGGCTTGTGCTTGCCGCGCAGACGGCGGGCGATTTCGGTCGCGATGCGTCCCAGAACTTTGTCTGTCGCATCAATCACATACCAGTCGCGTTTGACGGTTTCCGGCTTGGCGCTAAAGGTTTTCATCACTCGAGCCTTAAGTTAATGAACTACTGCAAAAAAGAGGCGGAATCTTACAGAAATCGGCCTCTCCTGACAAGAGCCGGGGACTCACGAGGAGCACTTTTTACGGGCAAAAAAAAGGCGCGGAAAAGGGGTAACCGCGCCACAAAATACCACCATAAGGAGGATGGAGGAGTAAAAAATCTGTACTTCAGTGTTTGTTAATATAAGCGAACATTAATATTAATGCAACCCCGATCACACTTTGCCTGGTGTCCGGCAAGAACCACTTAAAATACAGAGACTTAAATTAGAGTCTGTGGATTACAGAGATTCAGGACCAGGCCTCGACCAGCGCGTCCCGGACGATATTTAGCCGCCCGTGGAAAAAATGACCGGCCTTATCCATCCATATTCTTTGTGGGGGATTCGTCTGCTGGCGATCCAGCCACTCCCGCACCTGTTCCGCGTCGATGACCTCGTCCGCCCCGCCCTGGATGACCAGCCAGGGCACCGCCACCGTGGGAATGTCATCCACGGGATACAGCGACAGCGGCGGGGCCACCAGCAGCAGTCGTTCGACCCCGAGTTCCGCGTGGGTCCGCAATGCCACATAGGCCCCGAAAGAGAAACCGCCCAGCCAGAGTGGCGAGGCGGGCCGCTGCTTGCGAACCCAGGCGATCACCGCCCGCAAGTCGTCCAGCTCGCCCACTGCATTGTCGAACGCCCCTTCGGAGCGGCCCACGCCGCGAAAATTGAAGCGCACCGCCACCGCCCCGAGGCGATTCATGCTTGATGCGAGAATATGCACCACCTTGTTATTCAGGCTTCCACCGTGCAGGGGATGGGGATGACACAACACTGCCACCGGGGCATCTGTCGTGTCGGTGTCAGGCCGGTCGATGCGCAGCTCCAGCTGTCCGGCCGGACCGTTGATGAACAGGGTTTGGGACATAATTTCTGGATTGGGGGCAACATTACCCCGGTTGGTGTATTCAGATTTTCAGGCGTTCCACGACCCGCCCGTTGAGCAAGTGTTCCTCGATGATCTCGTCGATGTCTTCCTCGTCGACGTAGGTGTACCAGGTCTCGTCAGGATAGACGACCAGCACCGGCCCTTCCTCGCAACGATCCAGGCAACCGGCATTGTTGATTCGCATCATTCCCTTGCCATGCAGGTTGAGGTCCTTGAGCCGCTGCTTGGCGTAATCGCGCATCTTTTGCGCGCCGCAATTGGCGCAGCAGGTCTCACCTTCTTCGCGCTGGTTGACGCAGAAAAAAACATGATGCTTGTAATAGGACATTACCGACTCCTGAATTTTAGGGACAGGGTTTCAAGTAGTATCTATTCGCGCGAGTTTTTATATCCCCTCCCCCTGACCCCCTCCCTGTGGGAGGGGGAACCGATCATTGCCATTAGCAAAATCGTCCCCTCCCCTTCAAGGGGAGGGCCAGGGAGGGGTGATATGGATTCAGGTCCGACAAACTACCTCGTCACTCGTGCCTCGGAACTCGTCCCAGTTGAGTAAAGTATGCCACAGGGCGGGCTAAAAATTTACGTGATAACCGGTTAGACTGCTTCGACAATGCAGCCCGAACTTGCCGATTCCCTGTCTCTTAGCGAACAGATCAACCGACTGGCCGATCAGTGCGTCAAATGCGGCCTGTGTCTGCCTCATTGCCCCACTTACCAGTCAGCACTGACCGAAAACGAATCACCGCGTGGCCGCATCGCCCTGCTGCAGGCACTGGCCAATGGACAGCTCGAACCTGCTCCGAAATTGCGTGAGCATCTCGATCATTGCCTGATCTGCCGTCGCTGCGAACGGGTTTGTCCCTCCGGTGTCGAGTATGGCCGACTGTTCGAGCTGGGTGAGCAATTGCTCGAAAGCGATCGATCCAGTGGTCCGGCAACCCGGCTGGGACTTGCCTTGGCTCGTCGCCCCGCCTGGCTACGGGCAATGAGCATGCTCATCATACTCGGGCAACGCAGTGGCCTGTGGTGGTTGGGCCGGCGCCTTGGATTGAGTCGAATATCGGCATTATGGCGACGCGGCCTGAATCTGCCGACACTGTCTTTGCCGTTATCCCCTGGCCGGCAATATCCAGCCAGGGGAAAACAGCGCGGCCATGTGTCGTTGTTTACCGGCTGTATCAGTTCGGCCGCTGATGGACGCACCCTGCGCGATACGATTGTCGTGCTGCAACACCTCGGTTACGCGGTATCGCTGCCCGACACGCAGGGATGTTGTGGCGCCCTGCATACCCACGGCGGACAGCATGCAGTGGCCTCGGCCCTGGCCGAACAGAATCGTGCGGCGTTTGATAACCACTATGATGCGGTTATCGTCGCTGCCAGCGGTTGCGCCACCCAGTTGTTGAATGCGTCACTGCCCTGCCCGAGCTACGACGCCGTCAGCTTCGTAACTGACAACTGGCCGGAGTCGATCAGCCTGCGCGAGAGTCGCGAAGTTATCGCGGTACATGAACCGTGTAGCGCACAAAATGTTTTGCGTAACAGCCAGGACAGCTACCGGTTGCTGCAACGCATTCCCGGCCTGACGACGCTGCCACTGGCCGATAATACAAACTGTTGCGGCGCTGCCGGCAGTTACCTGTTGCGTTATCCCGATATGGCCGACCAGCTACGCGCCCCGAAACTCGAAAGTATTGCCCGGAAAAAACCGGATCGAGTCGTTACCACCAACGTCGGTTGCGCCCTGCATTTGCAATCGGGTTTAATGGAGCGGAATATAAAACTGTCTGTCATTCACCCGCTGACCCTGGTGCGCGAGTATCTCGAACCCGGCCCATGAATATCCTGAAAAAATTGTTATTGCTTGTGCTGTTGTCATCAATCAGCAGCACGCTGCTGGCCAGGGACAAGGACCACTTCTCGGTAAAGCTGGGTGTGCTGCAGCATGAAAACCCGGCCTATGATCCGTCCCTGAATTTGAACCTGACGATTGGCGGTAAATTGCTGCGCGGCGAGTATGCCGCACTCGGACTGGAGCTCGAGATGAGCACCACGATCTATGAGGGCAATACCCGCACGCCCCAGGAAGAGTGGGAAATGGACAGCCATGCCCTGTATACCACCCTGCATCTTGGCCGGAACCACTACTTCAAGCTCAAGGCCGGTTATATAGACTGGCAGGTGCGTTATGACCTGGGCGACGAAAGGAATGGTACCGGCCCGAGCTGGGGCATCGCCTACGGCTATCCGCTTGATAGCGGTAATTACGTGGAACTGGAATACACGGTGATGAGCGATGAACAGGACTTTGGCATCAGCCTTGTCAGCCTCGGCTACTATTTCTAAATATTCCCAAAAACAGATTTTTAACGCAGAGGCGCAAAGACGCAAAGGTCGCAGAGGAAATATTGTATAAAACCTGTCTGATTCGGGCTCACATCACAGTACTGACCAGCGCAATCGAAAAAAATAATCAGTATCGAATAGATTGGACGCATAACACGACATTTCGAGATCAAAATAGTACTTTCTAATTACATAATTATTATCTTTGCGTTCTCGGCGTCTTTGCGCCTCAGCGTTGGGTTTTAATTTTCGATAATCTGGAGTATTTTTACCAATATGCAACAGCGTCACTACAGCCCCGTCGATCACCTGCTGATGAATGTCGATCTCGGCCTGCGAACCCTGCTGGGTAAGCCGGTGGTTACCGAGCGCCCCAACCCGGCCGACGCGGTTGAAGAAGCGGAACTGGACAGGACCCAGAAAGACCTGGCAGCCCGGCTGATGCGTATCAACCACGCCGGCGAGGTGTCCGCACAGGGGCTGTACCAGGGCCAGGCGCTGACGGCCCGCCTGCCCGAGGTGCGTGACAAGATGGAACGCGCCGCACTCGAGGAAAATGATCACCTGGCCTGGTGTGAATCCCGCATCAGGCAACTGGGCGGTCACAAGAGCTATCTCAATCCCTTCTGGTATGCCGGTTCAGTCACCATCGGGGCACTGGCCGGACTGGCTGGCGATAAATGGAGTCTTGGCTTCGTTGCGGAAACTGAACACCAGGTGGTACGTCATCTCGACAGCCATCTCGCGCAACTGGATGAGCAGGACGCTAAATCCCGCGCCATACTGGAGCAGATGAAAGAGGACGAAGGCCACCACGCGACTGTCGCCCTGCAGGCCGGCGGCGCCGAACTGCCCGGACCCATCAAACGGTTGATGCAACTTACCTCGAAAGTCATGACCCGCACGGCGTTCTGGTTCTAGAAGCCCGGGTCGCACACCTGCTTTAATTAAAGGTTCACACTTTCAGCGCGAAAGATTCGCTCACGACTTGGACAGTTTCGGCATGTTCTGGGCGTAGAAGATTTCCAGCATTTCTTTTTGCAAACGCTGATGAAGTTGCTTGCTCTTGGCAGGCGGCAGATCCTTGGCGCTGATGTCAAACAGGTAGTTGTCCAGATCGAACTCGCGCAGGATCATCTTGGTATGAAAGATGTTTTCCTGGTACATGTTAACGTCGACCATCTGGTACAGGTTCTTGGTATCTTTTGCCAGGAAGTTCTGAATCGAATTGATCTTGTGATCGATGTAGTGCTTCTTGCCTTTGATGTCACGGGTAAATCCGCGCACCCGGTAATCCATAATCACGATATCCGATTCGAAGCTGTGAATGAGGTAGTTCAGGGCACGCAGCGGTGAAATACGTCCGCAGGTGGATACGTCGATGTCAGCACGAAACGTGCTGATTCCATTATCCGGATGACTTTCCGGATAGGTATGTACCGTGATATGACTCTTGTCCAGGTGAGCGACTACCGATTCGGGTAACGGCCCCGGTGCCGCGGCAGGATCGAGGTCCTCTTCAGGAATGATCGGCTCCTCGGAGATCAACATGGTCACGCTGGCGCCCATCGGCTCATAGTCCTGGCGCGCCACGTTGAGGATGTTGGCGCCGATGATATTGCTGACCTCGGTAAGTATGTTGGTCAGGCGTTCGGCATTGTATTCTTCATCGATGTACTCGATATAGGCCGCCTGCTGCTCCGGCGTATCGGCATAGTTGATATCATAGATATTAAAACTCAGCGTCTTGGTGAGATTGTTAAATCCCATCAAGCGGATTTTTCTACTGTGTTTCTTACCTAACGAACTCATCTCTTCAGCCCTTTGCCAGCGGCGGATGATAGATCATCTGCACCGTATTGCCGTCCGGATCATAACAATAAAAGCTGCGTGCCCCGTCCCGGTGGGTCTTGGGTTTGGTACGCATTCGAATGTCGTTGGCCTGCAGGAATTCATACCAGGCATCCACTGACTCGGGGGTGTCGATTATGAAACCGATGTGATCCAGGTGTTGCGGGCCGTCGAAGGAGTCCGCGCTGCGATGCAGCGCCAGGTTGTCGTTACCGGAAGTCAGATAGACATTGTCGGGATCGGGACGCCATTCCACCTGCATACCGAGCAGCTCGACATAGAAGTGCTCGCAGGCGTCAAACTCCCTGGCGAACAGGGCGACGTGGCGCAAACCGGCAGTGGCATCGGGGCGTTTCATCGCAGACTCCTCATAGGCCGGGCCAGGAAAAAACGGCCATTCTAAACGAACCGTTCAGACACGTCAGGCCTTTTTACTACCGGACTGACTGAGTGTAATGTAAATCGGAATTTGTTCCAGCAAATCAGGTGTTTGTCGTACCGGACTGAATGAAAATTTCGCGTTGTACAGCCTCCCACAAAGGCAGTCCAAACTGCTGGCGAATCACGTGGGAGAGAGCAATCGAGCCTTCGGTCAACAATCGATCATGGAATGCCTTGAGGTTGAAGGACGGTTCCATCTGGGCAAGACGCTCGCGGGTCTTCGCGATCAGGGCCCAGCCGGTGGCATAGCCCATTGGTACGGTTGGCGCCCGGGTATACCAGCCAAGATCCGCCATGGCCTGCTCGTGAGTGAAACCCAGCCATTGCTGCATTCGGCTCGCAGCTTCTTCGAGGGTCAAACCGGTGGTATGCAGTTCAACATCCAGCATGATACGTAACGCCCGCCATAACCGGTCCTTCAGCAATACGAAACGGGATTCCGGTTGATCGAGAAATCCCTGTTCCTGCATCAGCTGCTCGCAATACAGTGCCCAGCCTTCATACATTGTTGCTGACGGGTTGGTCAGACGCGGCAGGCTACTTGAACTCTTTCCCAGGTTGGCAGTAACGAACTGCAGGTGATGACCGGGCCAGGCCTCATGTACACAGGTGTGTCGCAGACTTGTCCAGTTATGTTCACCCAGCGAGGCTTCATCCTCTACCGGGGTAACATAG
>JASFNY010000107.1:0-6641 GCA_050116795.1 Thiohalophilus sp. | reverse complement strand
CACACTCTTCACAGGTGACATGAGTGGGAATACGAATATTGACGGTACTGCCCTTCACCGCCTCTTCCAGATCCAGTTCCAGGTTATAGCGTAGATCGGCACCGCGATAGACCCGCTGGCCACCGCGCGCTCCGCCGCCACCAAAAATATCCCCGAATACATCGCCGAAGATATCGCTGAAGCTGGCACCGCCAAAGCCGCCGCCAAAACCGGCACCACCGCCGGCCGAATGGTCGACCCCGGCGTGCCCGAACTGATCATAGGCCGCACGTTTTTGCGGATCGCTCAATACGTCATAGGCTTCGCGGGCTTCCTTGAATTTTTCCAGCGCTTCTTCGTCATCCGGATTACGGTCCGGATGATATTTCATCGCCATGCGCTTGAATGCCTTTTTGATCTCGTCATCACTGGCATTCTTCGAGACACCCAGCACTTCGTAGTAGTCCTGCTTTTCCATAATAATTATTGCTATTGAGTGGATGTAATCAGCCCGGCAATTGCCGGTACTGCAGTCGTTACAACCTGTGAGTTACACAGCAATTGGCTGGATACAGCTTCCTGTACCCAGCCAAAGAGGTTTCAGCGAACAAGGTGGGACAACTTACTTTTTGTTGTCGTCCACTTCCTCGAATTCGGCGTCAACCACGTCCTCGTCGGCCTTGGCACCACCGGCCTCGCCGGCTGCTTCTGCGCCTGCCTGGGCTCCGGCACCAGCGGCACCCTGTTCGGCATACAGCCGTTCAGCCATTTTGGCCGAGGCATCGGTCAGGGCCTTGGTCTTGGCCTCGATCGCTTCCTTGTCGTCACCGTTCATGACTTCTTCCAGATCCTTGATGGCCGCTTCGATATTCTCTTTCTCACCGGCTTCCAGCTTGTCACCCAGTTCCTCCATGGACTTGCGGGTCGCATGGATCAGGGTGTCGGCCTGGTTACGGGTGTCGACCATTTCATGGAACTTCTTGTCTTCGGCGGCATGGGCCTCGGCGTCCTTGACCATGCGTTCGACTTCATCATCCGACAGACCACTAGAGGCCTTGATGACAATCTTGTTCTCTTTACCGGTCGCCTTGTCCTTGGCCGAAACGTTGAGAATACCGTTGGCATCGATATCGAAGGTCACTTCGATCTGCGGCATGCCACGCGGTGCCGGCGGAATATCCTGCAGGTCAAAGCGGCCGAGTGACTTGTTGGCGTCGGCACGTTCGCGTTCGCCCTGCAGTACGTGAACGGTCACCGCGGTCTGGTTATCGTCGGCAGTGGAGAACACCTGGGTCGCCTTGGTCGGGATCGTGGTGTTCTTGTCGATCAACTTGGTCATCACGCCACCCAGGGTTTCGATACCCAGTGACAGCGGAGTCACGTCAAGCAACAGAACGTCCTTGACGTCACCGCCCAGAACACCGGCCTGAATGGCCGCACCCAGAGCAACCGCCTCGTCAGGGTTAACGTCCTTGCGCGGCTCCTTGCCGAAGAAATCTTTCACAGCTTCCTGCACCTTGGGCATACGGGTCTGGCCACCGACCAGGATCACGTCATCCACATCGGAGGCGGACAGGCCGGCATCCTTGAGCGCGGTCTTGCACGGTTCCAGGGAACGGGTGATCAGCTCTTCGACCAGCGATTCCAGCTTGGCGCGGGTCACCTTGATGTTCAGGTGTTTCGGGCCACTGGCATCGGCGGTGATATACGGCAGGTTCACCTCAGTCTGCTGGGACGAGGAGAGTTCGATCTTGGCCTTTTCGGCGCCTTCTTTCAGACGCTGCATGGCCAGCGGGTCGCCCTTGAGGTCGATGCCCTGGTCTTTCTTGAACTGTTCGGCCAGGTAATCGATCAGGCGCAGGTCGAAATCTTCACCACCCAGGAAGGTGTCACCGTTGGTAGACAGTACCTCGATCTGGTGTTCGCCATCGATCTCGGCGATTTCGATGATGGAGATATCAAAAGTACCGCCACCCAGGTCGTAGACGGCCAGCTTCTGGTCGCCACGCTTCTTGTCCATACCGTAGGCCAGGGCCGCGGCAGTCGGTTCGTTGATGATACGCTTGACCTCAAGACCGGCGATCTTGCCAGCGTCCTTGGTGGCCTGGCGCTGGGAGTCATTGAAGTAGGCCGGCACGGTGATGACCGCCTCGGTGACTTCTTCACCCAGGTAGTCTTCCGCGGTCTTTTTCATCTTCATCAGTACGCGCGCGGAAATTTCCGGCGGGGCCATCTTCTTGCCGTTGGCTTCCACCCAGGCGTCGCCGTTGTCAGCCTTGATGATGTTGTAGGGCACCATCTTGATGTCCTTCTGGACTTCGGCGTCATCGAACTTGCGGCCGATCAGGCGCTTGACGGCATACAGGGTGTTGCTGGGATTGGTGACGGCCTGACGCTTGGCGGACTGGCCGACCAGGATTTCATTGTCTTTGGTGTAGGCCACGATAGAGGGAGTGGTCCGATCACCTTCGCTATTTTCAATAACCTTGGCCTTGCCGCTGTCCATGACGGCGACACAGGAGTTGGTAGTACCAAGGTCAATTCCGATTATCTTACCCATCGTTCGGTTCTCCACAATGTTGCGGTTGTTCGGTTCTCAAAATTCGTTTGATGCTTTCTAAATGGGGGCATCGCGGCCGAGTTCAAGCCTGCTGATCAGCTTTATCCCCCCTGTTTCCCCTCCGGCGCCCTGGAGACAATCACCATGGCCGGGCGAATCAGGCGATCGTTGAGCATATAGCCCTTTTGCATCACGTTAATCACCGTATTGGGGGCCTTGTCCGGGGTTTCAACCATGGACATGGCCTGGTGCAGCTCGGGATTGAACGGCTCGTCCTGCGGATCGATGGCCTGAATGTTGAACTTCTGCATGGCCGACTCGAGCATTTTCAGAGTCAGCTCGGTACCCTCCTTGATCTTCTCGACACTGGCCTCCTCCTGCTCGGCGGCGATTACCCCCATCTCCAGGCTGTCGCGCACTGCCAGCAGTTCCTGGGCGAAGCGCTCAAGGGCATACTTATGTGCATTTTCCAGCTCGCGCTCGGTGCGCCGGCGCAGGTTGTCCAGGTCGGCATTGGCACGCAGCAGCTTGTCCCAGTTTTCCTGGGCCTGCTGCTCGGCCTCGGTGAGCTTGGCCTGCAGCGCCTCGACGCTGTCGGCCGCCAGGCTCTCGTGGGCCTCGTCCACGGCCTGGGCCGTCTCCTCGTTATTGTTCTCGGGTTTCTTGTCGGTTACGTCTGTCTTACTCATGCTTAGCTCCGAAGCGTTGCGATTGCCCTGACAAACAGGCGTCTGAATTTGTATCGGGATTCGTGAGGAAATATGGGGTCGATTATTCCGAGGTCAAGAGCGACCCCAGTAATTTTGCGGTCACGTCCACCACCGGGATGACCCGGTCGTAGGCCATGCGGGTGGGACCGATGACTCCCAGCACGCCGACCACCTCATCCTGGACCCTGTAAGGTGAGGTGACGACGGAACACTCGCCGAAGGCGGAGTAACCCGACTCCTCGCCGATGAAGATCTGCATACCTTCGGCATGAATCGACTTGTCCAGAATGTGCAAAATATCCTGCTTGGTCTTGAGGGCTTCGAACAGCTGACGCAGCTGGTCCATGTCGGCCATCTCGGCATAACTCATCAGGTTGGTCTCGCCGTGCACAACGTAGTCCGCGGTCTGACTGGTTTGCACCACCTCGTCGGCCAGCTGTACCGCCAGCTGCATGATCTGCTTCATGTCATCACGGATCTCTTCCATGTGCCTGAGTACCCGCTGACGAATGGTGTCCAGCTCCCGGCCGGCAAACTCACTGTTGAGATAGTTGGCTGCCTGTTGCAGTTCAGACTGGCTGTAGGGCCGATCGGTATGAATGATGCGATTCTGTACCTGCTGATCATTGACCACCAGGATCACCAGCACGCGATTGGACGACAGAGGAATAAATTCGATGTGCTTTAGCTGGACCGAACCTGCCCGCGGCAACATGACCAGCCCGGCCATACGTGTCATGCTGGAGAGAAGGTTGGAGGCGCGGTCGATCAACACCTCGGGATCATCGATACGATGCAGTTCGTCATGGAACTTTTCGATCATGCCGCCGCGCAACGGGCGCACGGTCAGCAGATTATCGACAAACATGCGGTATCCGCGTACTGTGGGAACCCGACCGGCGGATGTATGCGGCGCTTTGACCAGACCGAGTTCTTCCAGGTCCGCCATCACGTTGCGCACGGTGGCCGGACTCAGGTTCATGCCCGATTCACGGGACAGAACACGGGAACCGACCGGCTGGCCGTCCTGAATATAACGTTCGATCAGCGTTTTTAGCAGCAACTGGGCGCGATCATTTATAATCGGATCGTTCGTCACGGTACATCCCGATATGCTACAAAAGAAGGTATGATTAGCACTCATCAGCATAGAGTGCCAATCACAAATTTGCAACTCGCCGCTGACGATGTCAAGCCGCGGAGTGATGGGATCCACACGCCGCCAGAGGCCGAAAAACTGGAAGAATAACAATGAAGAATGCCTTTAACACAATCGGACTGATCGGCAAGTACGCCGATCCCGGCGTTAACGCGGCAATCCTGGAGCTGGTCAAAATCCTGGAACAGCGCGGTTGCGAAATCCTGGTGGACGAAAGTACTGCCCAACACCTGCAAGGCTGCGACTACCCACAGATCAGTCTGCAGGAACTCGGCCAGCGCTGTGACCTTGCGATCACTATCGGTGGCGACGGCACCCTGCTGAATGCGGCCCGCAGCCTGGTGCAGTACAAGGTACCGCTGCTCGGAATCAACCTTGGCCGTCTGGGCTTCCTGGTGGATGTCTCGCCCAACGAGATGGCTCAACGTATCAACGAAATCTTCGATGGCAAGTACGAGGAAGAGCACCGCATGATGTTGACCACGGTGATTCATCATCATGAAGGCCCGCCCAGCCAGAGCGATGCCTTCAACGATGTGGCGCTGCATAAATGGGAAGTGGCGCGCATGATCGAGACCGAGACCTATATCAACGGTCGCCTGCTCAACAGCATGCGTTCGGACGGGCTGATCATATCCAGCCCGACCGGCTCAACAGCCTACTCACTGTCGGCCGGCGGCCCGATACTGGAACCGGACATGGACGCCATGATCGTGGTGCCGATCTGCCCGCATACCATGAGCTACCGGCCCATCGTGGTCGACGGCGACAGCGAGATCGAAGTTGTGGTCAAGGAGGATCCCCATTCCCATGCGCAGGTCACTTGCGACGGCCAGATCAATCTGGGCGTGGTGTCGGGAGAACGGATCCTGATTCGCAAAAAGGAGACCTTCGTCCGCCTGATCCATCCGTGCAAGCACAATCATTATGAGATACTGCGTCGCAAGCTGCACTGGGGCGAACATTTTTAATGAAGTGACGAGGATGAGTCCGGCGGCATGTTGACCCATATTCACATCTGGAACTTTGCCATAGTCGAGAAACTCGACCTGGCCGTGGACAGCGGTCTGACCGTGTTCACCGGCGAGACCGGCGCCGGCAAGTCTATCCTCCTCGATGCCCTGAGCCTGGCACTCGGTGATCGCGCTGACAGCGCGGTGATTCGACACGGTGCCGAGAAAGCCGAGATCAGTGTCACCTTCAGCACCGGGGATGCCCCCGAAGCAGAAGCCTGGCTGGCAGAACGAGAGCTGGACAGTGAGCACGAATGCATTATTCGTCGTACCATCAGCAGCACTGGCCCTTCCAAAGCTTTTATCAACGGCAAGCCCACACCGATTCAGAGTCTGCGCGAACTGGGTGAGATGCTGGTGGACCTGCACGGCCAGCACGAACATCAATCCTTGCTGAAGCGCGACATTCAATGCCAGTTGCTGGACGATTACGCAGGGCATCAAACACTGCTACAGCAACTGCGCGACTGTTATCAACGCTGGCAGGAACATAAAAACCAACTCGATGCCCTGCAAAAGGCGAGTAGCGAGCGCGATGCCCGCCTGGAACTGCTGCGTTTTCAGGTCAACGAACTGGAAGCCCTCGCACTGGGTGAGGAAGAACCGGCCGAGCTGGATCAGGAACACAAGCGACTGGCCAACGCCAGCCAGTTGCTTGAGACCAGCGAACGGGTCAGCCAGATGCTGCAGGACAACGACGACACCAATGCCGCGCAACTGCTCGGCCAATGTGCTAACGAATTACAACAACTGGCAGAAACCGATGAACAACTACGCAGTGTCGCCGAACTGCTTGATAGTGCCCTGATCCAGGTGCGCGAGGCCGGCAGCGAACTGCGCCACTACCTGGATGGGCTGGAACTCGATCCCGGTCGCCTGAGCTGGGTAGAACAACGCCTGTCAGATTTGCACGCCCTGGCGCGTAAACACCACGTTAGCCCGGAAGAACTGCCGGGCGTCCTGCCAGAATTACAACAGCAGCTCGATACCCTTGAAGATGCCGATGTGCAACTCGGTCAGTTGCAACAGGCGTTGGAAGCCGCCGAAAACGAATACCGGCAACTTGCGGAACAACTCAGCGCCGGGCGCAAGCAGGCTGCCGGACGACTGGCTGAACAGGTCAGCAACAGCATGCAGACGCTGGGTATGGAAGGCGGACGTTTCGACGTGGAACTGGAACCTCGCCAGGACGGCTTTTCACCCAACGGGCTGGAGCGGGT
>JASFNY010000106.1:0-6661 GCA_050116795.1 Thiohalophilus sp. | reverse complement strand
GTCCTTTCCTTCCATCCCCGCAGCGTTTAATGTTGTCCTGTTCTCAAGACAACAAACCATGATCCTCAAAATCATCTCAATCATATTCCCGGTTTTTGCGATCGCCGGGGTCGGCTATCTGTACGGGCGCTACCGGCGGCCGGATATGGCCCTGGTGAACCGGTTGAACATGGACCTGTTCGTCCCGGCGCTGGTATTCGCCGCCCTGGCCGGTAAATCTTTTGATATCACCCGTTATACCGAGCTGGCCCTGGCAGGTGTAGTCATCATTCTCGGTTCCGGCCTGCTGGTCTGGCCGTTCGCACGACTGCTGAAGGTCGATGTAAAAACTTTCATCCCGCCCATGATGTTTAACAACTCCGGCAACATGGGCCTGCCGCTGGCACTGCTGGCGTTCGGCGAGGCGGCGGTCCCCGCCGCCGTGGTCCTGTTTATCGTCGAGATGCTGCTGCATTTCACGCTCGGAATTTACATGCTCGATCGACGGTTGCACCTGTTCGATCTTCTGCGTATGCCGATGATCCTGGCGACGATTCTCGGGCTGCTGGTGGGTGGCTTCGACCTGCCGCTGTGGCAACCCCTGTACGTGATGATCAGGATGATGGGCGATGTCGCCATTCCACTACTGCTGTTTTCACTCGGCGTGCGCCTGACCAGTATCAGCTTTCGCGACTGGCACCTGGGCGCGGCGGGGGCGGTGCTGTGCCCGGCAAGCGGGATGTTGATGGCCTGGTTGCTGCTGTCCGTCTTCGATTTACCGCCGCTGCAGCAAAGCCTGTTGATTATCTTCGGTGCATTGCCGCCGGCCGTGCTCAACTACCTGGTCGCCGAACAGTATCAGCAGGAGCCGGACAAAGTCGCTTCGATCGTCATGCTGGGTAACCTGGGCAGCCTGGTCGTCATGCCGCTGGCCCTGGCCCTGGCATTGAACTAGAAAATGATAAACGGGGACCGAGGAATTATTATTAGGGAAAAGGTGTCTGAACAGACAATTGGTCTTTGACAGCATTTACTCTCGAGGTTGATGAAAACAGAAATGAAATACCAGGTCAGAAAACAATTGAATAGAGTCATTCCGGTATGGATTGTAGCAAGTATGGCGTGTGTCATGAGCTTCACTGCCGGGGCCGGGGAAACACATAATCACGATACGCATGCCCTGCACCAGGCGGGGAGCGTTGCCAGTGACAGCCGCACCCTGGTGACGCTACCGGAGAAAATGCGCATACACACGCTGTCCAACATGCGCGACCACCTGCTGAGCCTGCAGGAGATCCAGGCCGCCCTGGCCATTGGAGAATTTGACAGGGCCAGTGAGATCGCCGAACAGCGCCTGGGCATGACCTCACTCGAACTGCACGGTGCCCATCAGGTCGGACAGTTCATGCCGAACAGGATGCAGGAGCTGGGGACGCAGATGCATCGTGCCGCCAGCCGCTTTGCCGTTGTGGCCAAAGACGCTGCCGTGGATGGAGATGTGAAACCAGCGTTGTCGGCCCTGTCACGCGTCACGCAATCCTGCGTGGCCTGCCACAGTTTGTTTCGTTACCAGTGAGATTATCCATGAAACCCCATTTCGTGTGTAAGTAGACTAAGTTTCTTGTATGTTAATGCAACGATTAAAAATTCATGCAGCGTTACTCCTGTTAATGGTGCTCTTCGGTAATGTGTTAGCTGTTGAGTCGCCTGAAAAGACTCCAATAAACTTCCCCCTGATCAAGCACTATGCTGAATTCTCGAATGCAAGTTACATGTTCGGAACAGAACATGGCGAACATGCTCTGCCTGAAGGCTATGCCCTTACTTATTCGAAAAATATACCCGTATTTAACGTTGTCTATTTTCTGGCAACGAATGATGCCAATAAAACCCAGATAATTGTCGTGCGTGGCACAGCTAATGAAAGTAACGCACTGGTAGACGCTGCGCTGCAACTACGGCCGGATGAGCATACCGGAATACGCTTGCATAATGGTTTCTCGCAGGCGGCATTGGCAATCTATGACGATGTCAAGCCGCAACTCAATAAGGATTATGTTATAAGCACGACTGGCCACAGTCTTGGCGGTGCTGTTGCGCTAATACTGGCAATGCATTTGGATACAGACCAGTACAAAATTGGCCAGGTCATTACGTTTGGCCAGCCGAAAGTGACCAATGTGATGGGTTCCAATAAATATCAGCATCTGGATGTGATTCGGGTTGTGACACCTAAAGATATGGTTCCCCTGGTCCCGCCCCTGGATGTAACAGATATCAATAATATCGACATTTACTGGCACCTGGGTGAGGAAGTGATCCTGTTGCCCGGCATTGACTACGCTGTTCTGGAAGGCGTTGATAGCATGCTGCGCGCTACTGGTTTTACCCAGGAGCCACTCAGTGAAGAAAATTTGACAGATCATCAGATGGCCCTGTATCTCAGGATGATCGATAAAAAAATCCCCACCGCCAGGCTTGTTAAGTTTGAGAACAGCTTTAACTTGTTTAATTTGTTCCCGGAGTAATTAATGAGCCGGGGGCAGAGTACAGTATTACCTGATACAAGATAATATTTGCTTTAAGCCCGATGATTACGTTTTGTAACCATCGATTTTCTTTCCACACCTTTAATTCGACTCTTTAATGGTTCTATACTGATTATATTGTTGACCACTTTTTGAACGTAAAAGCGCATTCGAAAGGCAGAATCCCATGCTGGCGATATTTTCATTACTCCTGATCTTGTCGTTGTCTCTGTTGATTACGCGTATTGCAACGATTGCCCTTACTTATACGGGAATGTCCCGGGAGTCTGCGCGTTTTCAGGCGCGCTCCGCATTTACCGGTACGGGTTTTACAACATCTGAATCAGAAAATATCGTGACACACCCGGTGCGCCGTCGCATCATTTTGTTGTTGATGTTGTTTGGCAATGCCGGTATAGCGGCCGTTCTGACATCACTCATTGTCACTTTTGTGGGCGAAGAAGCAGGCGGGATGCTCACGCTGAAAATTGTACTGGTGATTACCGGGGTGGTCGCGTTATGGGCGATCGCATCCAGTCATTGGGTGGACCGTCGACTTTCTAAAGTGATAGAACGCATGCTTAATCGTTATACTCAACTCGAAATCAGGGATTATGCGAGCCTTCTACATCTGGCGGGCGAATATAAAGTCAGTGAAATGCACGTCGACCCGCAAAGCTGGCTCGTCAATCAAAATCTGGCAGATTTGAAGCTACGTGATGAAGGCATCCTGATACTTGGGATCGAAAGAATCAATGGCGAATTCATTGGTGCGCCTGATGGTTGTACCAGGCTGGAAGAGGGTGACAACGTCATCATCTATGGACGTGATTCATCTATTGCAGAACTGAGTCAACGTCGCCCCGGTATCAATGGTGATGAAGAGCATCTTCGGGAAGTCTCGAAAGCAGAGCGGGTACGTGAAGCAGAAAAGAGACTCGACGAATCTTCCAATGAATAAGGGTTGCTAAACCCTTTGGTGTTTATTGCCTGATGGAAACCTACAAGAACAAGGCGTCTTTGTTTGAGGCATTGTCCTGTGATGCCGGGGGTCTGAGTGCGACCGAGGCAAAGACGCGCAAGGAGCACTATGGCAGCAACGAGATCCGTTTCCATCGTACGCGTTCCCCGCTGCGTATGCTGCTGGAAGAATTTCTTGCGCTGTTTCCCCTGTTGTTGCTGGCATCATCAATACTCTCCTGGGTAGCCCATTTCATGCTGCCCGGACAGGGTTACGAGCTCATCGCGGTGGCATTGCTGGTCGTGGTCGTACTCAACGCGCTGGTGTCATTCATTCAGAACTACAAAGTCGAGAAAATGATGATGTCCTTTCTCGACTACATTCCCAAAGAGGTCGTGGTGCTTCGCGACGGCGAAAAGATGCTGATGGATGCCAAGGAGGTGGTACCCGGTGATGTTTTGTTCGTCCAGGAAGGGGACAAGATTTGTGCTGATGGCGTAGTGATCGAGTCCAACCAGTTACTGTTGGATGAATCCATTATCACCGGCGAGTCGGAACCGGCGACCAAGCAGGCGGCCGAAGACGAGATACTTGCCGACATGCAGGCAGCATCCGGCGCCACCGTTATCAAGGGGCATGGTCAAATTGTCGTTACCCGGACCGGGCGCTCCACGAGTATCGGTGCTATCTCTGAACTTTCCCAGGGCGTACAGCAGGACCTTACGCCAATGCAGAAGGAGCTGGCCTATTTCGTACGCAAGATCACGTACCTGGCGTTGGGTATCGGCCTGGTGTTTTTCATCATTGGCTTTTTTATTGGTAATCCGTTATGGACCAATCTGATCTTTGCCATTGGCATTATCGTGGCCAATGTGCCGGAAGGTTTGCTGCCGACAGTGACCCTGGCGCTGACCCAGTCATCGGTGAAGATGGGCAAGGAAAATGCCGTGGTCAAGCATATCCTTTCCGTGGAGACTCTCGGCAGTACCACGGTGATCTGTACCGACAAGACCGGCACCCTGACCCAGAACAAGTTGCACGTGGAAAAACTCTACCTGAATTTCCAGGAAATCGATGCGGATGATGGACAGGAGTTCGAAAGCAATCCGGCTGCGATCCCCATGCTGGAGATCATGGCCTTGTGCAATGACGTTATCAGTACCAATGGTGATAATGGCAATTCGATATTCCAGGGGGATCCGACCGAGGTGGCGCTGGCGGAATTTACCAATATCCATGCAGGTTATGACAGCCTGCATTCACGTTTTGACCCGCTGGACAGCCAGCCATTTGATGCAGACCACAAGTACATGTGGAGTCTTTATCATACCGAGGGCGATACACGCTACCTCACAGTAAAGGGTGCGCCGGATGTCATGCTTGATCTGTGTGGGCAGGTACATGAGAGTGGCCAGGCTCGTGGGATGAGCGAGGATGAACGCCACATGCTGATGGAGCAGGCCGACCGTTACGCCAACCAGGGGCTGCGGGTGTTAACGCTTGCTTATCGTGTGGTCGATAACGAGGCCCGGATCGATAACCTGGTGTTTGTTGGACATGTGGCCATGGTCGATCCACCACGGCCGGAAGTGCCGGATGCGGTCAGGGCGTGCAAGACCGCAGGAATCAAGATCATCGTCATCAGTGGTGACAAGGGCGAGACGGTGTCTTACATCGCCCGCAAACTGGGTATCGTCACAACCCCCAAGGTGATTACCGGTGAGATGCTCGATGCCATGGACATGGAGGAGCTTATCGATACCCTGCGTGGCGGCGAAGTTGTGTTTGCACGCATCGCGCCCGAGCAGAAACTGGACATCGTCGCTGCACTCAAGGAAATGCAGGAAGTGGTGGCTGTGACCGGCGATGGTGTTAACGATGCGCCGGCACTCAAGCGCGCTGACATTGGTGTTGCCATGGGCAAGCGCGGCACCGACGTGGCCAAGGAGGCTTCGGACATCATCCTGCTGGATGATAATTTCGCCACCATCGTCAGGGCCATCGAGGAAGGCAGGACGGTCTATGACAACATCAAGAAGTTCATCACCTATATCCTTACCAGTAACGTGCCGGAGATCCTGCCGTTCATAGCCTATGTAATTTTTCCCATCCCGTTACCCATCACGGTGATCCAGATCCTGTCTATTGATCTGATCACCGACATTTTGCCGGCTATCGGGCTGGGCAATGAACCGCCGGAGAAAGATGTCATGCTGCGTCCGCCCGTCAGTCGCCATGAACGCCTGGTGAGCTACCGGACCTTTCTGCGCAGTTACGGCATTATCGGACTCGCCGAGGCAGGCCTGTCATTCCTGGTTTTTTTCCTGGTGCTTTACCAGGGTGGCTGGCACTGGGGAATGGAAACCACCGGCAACCAGCCATTGTTCTTCGAGGCCTCGGCAGCGTTTCTCGCTACTATTATCTTTTGTCAGATCGGCAATGTTATGGCCTGCCGCACCAACCGTCAGTCCGCGTTTAGCTACTTTTTCCGTTTCAATCACTGGATCACACTGGGCATCATGGTGGAAATTGGTTTCATCCTGCTGGTTACCAATGTGCCTTCATTGTTCGGCGTGTTCTCAACTGCTGCAGTGCCGCTATGGGCATGGGGCCTGATCGTATTTGCGCCTCTGGTGATCATTGTCATCGAGGAAGTACGCAAGTGGCTGGTACGGCGTGGTGCATACATACTATCCGCCTGAAAAGGGGGGGCAGATTTAATTTGTATTTTTATTGTGCCTGGTGAACTGGTCAGATTGGAAATAAGAGGGTGAAGGGATTGTATTATTGAAAAAGGGCATAGATTTGCCAGAAGACTTATCACATAATATAAAATGTATGATTATACGAACTTCTTTATAAAATCAGACATCATGGTGTAATTCTAGAATTTATGTAAGTGATAAGTTGAGGCTGCTCCGCGGAGCAAATATGCCGAATCAGGACAGTAGATATATTAATCATGAAAGAATGCCCAATTTGTACTAGCGCTGATGAGAAAACCAGCCTTTGCAAGGTTAGTTTTACTTATGGATCAGAATTCGATTTATCTGAATGTCCAGTTTGCAGGGTGATATATTTTAACCCGACTCCTACATCCGAACAGTTCATCGACTTTTATTCGACAGGGGGATATGAATTCAATCGCTGGAAGCAGGAGAGTAAGGCAAAAAGCTATATCAGGAAATTCAGC
>JASFNY010000105.1:0-6677 GCA_050116795.1 Thiohalophilus sp. | reverse complement strand
ATATCTTCTCAAAAGTGAAATCCTTGAAATGCTACCGGATGAAGCAGACAGCCCGGAGGGGATAGAATTGATTTTTGAAATGCTCCGGCACATGGGGATTGATGTGCGAGACTGATTATAAAGGTAAGACACCTTATTATATAATAAGGGGGCAGACCTGTTTTCCCCGACTTAACTTATCCTCCGAACCATAAAAATCGGGCACAGAGCACAGTTTTCTCTAATAGTTCAGATATAGCTTTATTGTGATGTAGAATATTCGCAATTATATATAAAGGTGAATTCGATGAAAATCCTGGTATGGGCTGTGATTGCACTATCGTCTGTGTTGTCTACAGGTTGTGCAGTAACTAATACTGATGCTGCAGACAAATTTCGGCAAATGGTGCTTGATGATCCCAATGGTAATCACAGCTCTATCACTTTGAGAAATTCATCAGGACAAGTGATCAATATAATCAAAAATAGAACTGCCCCATGCCTGGATAGAACGGTAGTGATGACAACCCAAAATAAATACGGAAAAATTCTTAGCGAGCAAACATTGAAATACAATCCGACGCTGGTGATTGATGATTCAACTGCGCTATTGACCGTACAACTTCTTATTAATGGTGTCGGCATGGTAGCGGGGGAAACACCAGAAAAGGGAATGTACATTTTCCTTGCTGATATTGTTCCGGTTTCCGAAGAACAGACCAGGCTGGATATATATCGAAACGAATACCCTGGTGCGGCGAGGATAGAAGATTCGATTAAAGACTGGGTCATCAGAAAAAGCTTGAAGTGCCCTGATCTAAATAAAAAATAAAAAATTACTCAAATAGCCGGGGCCGGATAACCAGCCCCGTCATTACCATCAGCTGGTAAATCCGCATAATGTGTCCATAATTATGTGATTACATCACAAGGGGATGGCGCATTGGCCAGATCGTCGATTACGAGACGTCGGTTCAACAAGTGGTTGGCTGCGGGCGTCTTGCTTGGCGGTTCACCTCGACTGGCGCTGTCTGCCACTGGCGGGTTCGAACAACGAGAAAGCGTAAGCCTGAAGGCCGCTGCAATCCAGATGGTACCCCGCCTGGCGGATGTCCAGTGGAACATGAACCAGGCTGAACATCTTGTCCGCGAGGCAATGCGACAGGGTGCACAATGGATCATCCTGCCGGAGATGTTTACCTCTGCCGCCGCATTTCATCCCGATATGCTCAGGGCGATTCAACCACTCGATGGCGCCCCCCTTAAATTATTGAAAAGCCTTGCCCGTGAAGGTAATGCCGTTGTCGGCGGCTCGTTTCTCGCCAGTCGTGGGCAGCAGGTGTTCAATACCTTTGTGCTGGCTTTTCCCGATGGTAGCGTGGTGCAACATGACAAGGACATCCCGACCTACTGGGAAAACTGTTACTACAGGCCTGGCAGTGACGATGGTGTATTGGAGACGTCAATTGGTCCGGTCGGTTCTGTCCTGTGCTGGGAATTCATTCGATCGCAGACTGCGAAACGCCTGTTAAACAAGGTCAGGATGGTCGTGGGTGGATCGTGCTGGTGGACATTGCCGGACGATGCGGATGCAGAGAGCCCCTACTGGGCGGCGAATCTGAGAATGCTGCAACAGGCCGCACCGAATATGGCAAAGATGCTGGGGGTCCCGGTAATCCATGGATCGCACGCATCCCGGTTCGAGGGTTTTTTCAGCCCCGACCTGCCCGACGTGGCCTATAACTCCGCGTTCCTGGGTGAGGCGATGATCGTCGATAAACATGGTAAGGTCCTCGCGCGTCGATCAGGCGAAAGTGGTGAAGGCGTTGTGATCGCAAACCTGGAGCTCTCAGGCAGCCCCGAGCCTTCACTGCCGATTCCTGAAAGTTTCTGGATGCCCGATGAGATGCCCGAGGGCTGGAAGGCATCCTGGGAGCGCTGGCAGGTGAATGGTTCGGACTATTATCGAATGGTCACAGAGCAATATCTCAAAACCGGAAATATCCCCGAGTACACGCCAATCTATCTCAGGTGAAAATATGAAATTTTCAGAATATAACTACCTGCATGTGATTATTGGGGTTGTTGCAGCTTCATTGCCATTTATTGCATTGGGTTTCAAGTTTGGTGCGGCGAAGGGTTTTATAACTCTTCTTTTATTTGTGACGGCTTTATTGCTAGCAAAACTGACGATATACCTGTTCACAAGACGCGGCAAATTATTAAAGGGGGCGGCAATCGCTCTAGAGGGAAACCTGGTGTTTTTGTTTTTTCTGCCAAAACATATCAAACAGCAATTGAAAACATTAAAGGAACGTGAAGACCTTACTTCGTATAGTAAGAATTAAAGTGCTCTAATTATTTGTTACAAAACTTTACGCTGCATCTTTGACACAGACTAGAGAGATCAACTTTCATCAGTTATCCTGAAAGATACTTGTAGCCACGGACAGGTGTCATGTCTGAAGCGTTGTTCGACGCAACATTACTGGCTCGTTTGCAGTTTGCGGTTACCGGCATTTTCCATATCATCTGGCCGGTGCTGACTATTGGCCTGTCGCTGTTCCTGGTACTGGTCGAAGGTTTATGGCTCAAAACCGGCAAGCTGGTCTATTACCATCACCTGCGATTCTGGATGAAGTTGTTGTTGCTCAACTTCGGTGTCGGGGTAGTGACCGGTATTCCGCTGGAGTTTGAGTTCGGAACCAACTGGGCGCCTTTTGCCGGTGTAGCCGGCGGCTTTTTCGGTAACGTGCTGGGGTTCGAGGCGGCCATGGCCTTTATGCTTGAGGCCGGGTTCCTCGGGATCATGGTATTTGGCTGGAACCGGGTCTCGCCTGCTATTCACTACTTCGCTACCTGCGTCGTCGCTTTCGCGGCCTCGATGTCGGCGTTCTGGATCATGAGCGCCAATGCCTGGATGCAGACACCGGCCGGCGGCGAGTTGATTAACGGTCGCTATATCATCGAAAGCTATCGCGAGGCGATCTTCAATCCCAACGCACCCTGGGCGATCTCGCACATGTGGCTGGCTTGTCTGCAGACCAGCGTATTCGTGATCGGTGGTATCAGTGCCTGGTATATTCTGCGTCGGCAGCACATCGATTTTTTCCTGCACTCATTCAAAATTGCTGTGCTGGCGGCGGTGATCATTACACCCTTGCAGGTTCTGATCGGCGACGGTTCAGGTCTGTCGGTGCATGAACATCAGCCGGCCAAGCTGGCCGCTATCGAGGGCCACTGGGAGACCAACCCGCCGGGCAAAGGTGCCGACTGGGCGCTGCTCGGCTGGCCGGACAAGCAGGAACAAAAAAATGTCTGGAGCGTGGAAGTCCCGAATGTGCTGAGCTGGTTGGTCACCCACAGCGCCACAGGGCAGGTGAAAGGCCTCAGGGAATTTGCTCCCGAGGATCAGCCGCCGGCGATGCCGTTACTGTTTTACGGTTTCCGTGGCATGGTGGCGATCGGGATGTTCATGATGCTACTGGCGTTCTGGGGCACATGGTTGCATCGCAAGGGCGCGTTCACCCCGGATAACATACTCAGGCATTCGTGGCTGCTCAGGTTATGGATGTTCTCCATCCCGCTGGGCTATGTGGCGGTGGAGCTGGGCTGGATTGTGCGTGAGGTCGGTCGTCAGCCATGGCTGATCTACGGTATCTATCGCACCCAGGAAGGGGCCTCCGCGTTACCGGTCGGTACCCTGGCCGCAACACTGATCACTTACACACTTATATATATAAGCCTCACGCTGATCTTTATCGTGCTGTCGCGACGCCTGCTGTTCAAGGGTCCGGACCTGACGCTCGAGCCGTCACAAGCCGGTGCGCTGCAAACACCGTTGATGCACATGCCCGAACCGGACAATTCGACCAGGAGTGATCGCTGATGGAAACTGCACACATCCTGCTGGCGGAGATCTGGTTTGCGATTCTCGGGCTGTTCCTGATCTTCTACGTGGTACTGGACGGTTTCGATCTCGGTATCGGCATCATCAGCCTGGTGGCCAAAAGCGAGCAGCGGCGTAACGTGATGATGAGCAGTGTCGGCAGTGTCTGGGACGCCAACGAGACCTGGCTGGTGGTGTTCGGCGGCGCGCTGTTCGGTGCATTCCCGGTCGCCTATGGATCCATCCTGCACGGGCTGTATATTCCGGTCAGCCTGATGCTGTTTGCGCTGATCTTTCGCGGGATCTCGTTTGAGTTTCGTGAACATGGTGAGCACAAAGGGCTGTGGAGCCAGGCCTTCGGCTACGGCAGCCTCATCGCGGCACTGGCCCAGGGATTTGCGCTGGGTGCGGTCATCGGGGGCTTCCCGGTCGAAAACGGCGAGTTCGTGGGCAGTGTCTGGCACTGGTTGTCGCTGTTCTCGCTATTGACGGCGCTGGGCGTGGTATTTGGCTATGTGTTGCTCGGAGCCTGTTACCTGATCATGAAAACCAGCGGGGAGATACAGCAGCGTATGTATCGCATCGCCACCATCGGTGCAGTAATGATGGCGATCTGCGGTCTGGCCGTATCGATCTGGACGCCGTTGCGGTTTGAATACGTTTATGACCGCTGGTTCAATTGGCTCAACCTGTTCTGGCTCGCACCGCTGCCGCTGCTTGCCATTGGCGCCTTCGGTATGCTGCTGCGCTCGCTGTACCTGAAGCAGGAACATGCCCCCTTTGTCTGGAGCGTGCTGATCTTCGTCTTCTCTTTCCTCGGCCTGGCCGTGACTCTGTTTCCCTACCTGGTACCGGACGTGCTCAGTATTTTTGATGCCGCGGCCCGGCCCAACACTCTGGTGTTCATGCTCACCGGCATCGGCATGCTGATCCCGATCATGATTATCTACAACGCTTATCAGTACCTGGTGTTCAGGGGCAAGGTGAGTGAGCAAGAGGGATATGAATAATAAAGGGATGATCTGTTTGTTGATTCACATCAACTCATCATCCCCTCGAACGGTTGTACTTCGACATATTCACCTTCTTTCACACCATCGTTCTCTTTCGGCAGTATCACCAGGCAGTTGGCTTCGCTCATTGAGCGCAGGATGCCTGAGCCCTGGCGGCCGAAGCTATGGACTCTGAGTTCGCCTTTATCATCGGTCTGTATAATTGCGCGCTGGTATTCGGTGCGGCCCGGCTTCTTGCGAAAGTCACTGGCACTCCTGACCTCAAAGCGCTGCGGCGCGCTGGCGCTGTCCATACCGGCCAGGCGCAGCAGGGCCGGTTTGACGAACTGGTAGAAGGTAATCATCACCGCGACCGGGTTGCCGGGCAGGCCGAACATCGGGGTGTCCTTGATGCGGCCGTAGGCCAGCGGGCGCCCGGGTTTCATGGCAATCTGCCAGAAATTAATATTGCCCAGGTCCTGCATGATGTCACGAATGTAATCGGCATCCCCGACCGAGACACCGCCGCTGGTGATAATGGCATCGGCTTCGTCGGCAGCTGATTCAAAAGTGCTGCGCAGGCTTTTGGGATCGTCTTTCACTACACCGAGATCGATCACGTCCATGTCCAGTGCTCGAAGCATGCCCAGCAGGGTATAGCGGTTGCTGTCGTAAATCTCGCCCTTGGCCAGTGGCTCGCCCAGGCTGCGCAGTTCGTCGCCGGTGGAGAAGAAGGCCACCCGCAAACGGCGGAAAACCTTGAGTTCATTGGTACCGAGCGACGCCAGTAGTCCCATATCCGCCGGTTGCAGGCGCTTGCCTTTCGCCAGAGCAACACCGCCGACGGTGAGGTCCTCTCCGGCCTGGCGCACGTTCTCGCCGTACCTGTGCCTGCCCTGCACGAAGATCTGATTGCCTTCTTGATCGACATCCTCCTGCATGATCACGCTGTCCGCCCCTTCAGGCAGGACTGCGCCGGTCATAATGCGCACGGCCTGGCCGCTGGCCAGTTGCCCGGTAAAGGGCTTGCCGGCCAGTGCGGTCCCGATCACATCCAGTGGCGCATACCTGTCGTTGAGATCGGCATGTTGCACGGCATAGCCGTCGACCGCGGAGTTGGTGTGGGCCGGGACGTTGATCGGCGAATAAATGGGTTCGCCAAGAATGCGATGCAGTGCCTCGCGCACGGTGATCTGCTGGTGGCCGGCGATCGGTGTGCAGTCTTCCCAGATGGTCTGCTGGGCCTGCTCCACATCCAGTCTGCTGACCTGCACTTTGGTGATACTGGACGGTTGTGACATAGCTGGTTTCCTCCGGTTAACCATTTGCGTGGTCATATCGCCCGTCGTAACTGTTGTTCGATGCGTTGCTGTTCCTCGGGAGTGTTGATGTTCTCGAACATTCCGGACCGATCGGAAAAGTCTACTTCAATTACATTGTGCTGGTAATACCAGTCGATGATCTTGCGCCCGCCAGAATTGAGAAACTCGAGCAGACTTTCCCGCAGGTGATTTGACAAAAGCACAAACACCGGTTGCAGCTTGTCGCCCTCGGTGGCCATGGCAATATCGGCCTGGTGGGTTTGCAGGTGGTGATGCAGGCGTTGAACCAGATCCGGCGCCAAAAATGGTGAATCACAGGGGACAGCAACAAGATACGGCGTTTGGCTGTGCGACAGGGCCGCGGCCATACCCGCCAACGGGCCGGCGAAGTCACCCACCTGGTCGCTGATGACCGGGCAACCGGTCAACGCAGAATAGGTTTGTTGATTGCGATTGGCATTGATCAACAGTTGGTCGACCTGCGGCTTAAGTTGA
>JASFNY010000104.1:0-6699 GCA_050116795.1 Thiohalophilus sp. | reverse complement strand
CCTTGTTCTATACTGGTTACGCCTAAAGCTAGGCACAATAATTATTAATATTCTTTTTTAATAATTTATTAAAATAGATGTTATGCAGATAGCCAGTCAGATATTGACTGATTATTATGTCAGAGTACTCATGACGACCAAACAATAAAAGCAAAAGTCGCCTGAGTTTATAGTTGGCTGTTTGCACTACTTCCAGTCCATTCAGTCCATAATGATCACAAGCACTGGCCGGGAAATACTATAAGAATTATATTTGGCTCGGCCGGATGATATTTCCTGATTTTTATCTACCCTAATTAAATTATCAAAGGGAGGGGACGCCTTTGTCATATCGGGGGTTTGTATTCATTATCGAAAATGATGAGGTCAGCGCTGACACCTTGCAAGGATTGCTGGAGGATGAAGGCTATGAAGTTCAGACAGCGAGTGCGGTAGGTGGGTCGCTGGATTCTGTCTCAGCACGGGGACCCGATGTCGTTCTGTTGAGCGCTCATCTGTCCGATGCGGATCCTTTCAAGCTGCTTGAGGATTTGAAAGCAGGGAAGTCCACCCGGGACATTCCTGTCATCTTGATGACCTCCGCCAACGATAGCGAGACCCGCGTCAAGGGTCTTGAAACCGGCGATGATCTGATTCTGAAACCCTTTGATGAAAGGGAAGTGCTAGCGCGTATCGAACGTCAGGCTACGGTTTCCAAGGTAAGGATGGCACTGAGGGAATCCGAAGCCAAGTTCCGTTCTGTTATGGAATCGGCAATTGACGCGATTATCTCCGGGGATATGGACGGGAATATTCGCTCCTGGAACAGTGCGGCAACTGCCCTGTTCGGATTTACGGAAGAAGAGGTTATCGGTCAGCCGATCGAACTTATTATTCCTGAGCGTTACCGCGAAAGTCATAAAGAGGGGATACACAGGGTTAGCACAGGCGGGCCAAGTCATGTGATCGGGAAGACCGTTGAATTGGCGGCTATACGCAAGGATGGCAGTGAGTTTCCGGTTGAATTGTCGCTGGCCACCTGGTTCCTGGATGATGTTCGTTACTATACCGGTATCATTCGTGATATCAGTGAGCGCAAACAGGCTGAACAGAAATTTCGCTCTGTCACAGAATCGGCTATCGATGCCATTATCTCTGCAGATCATACAGGTGAAATAATCAGCTGGAACAAGGCTGCAAGCAACATCCTCGGATATAGCGAGGAGGAAGCCGTAGGGCAGCGACTCGAGCTGATTATTCCGGAGCGTTTCCATGACGCACACCGCAATGGGATGGCGCGCTTTACCAAAACGGGGGAGGCACATGCCATCGGCACCACTGTGGAGTTGGCCGCGAGAAAAAAAGACGGTGAGGAGCTCCCGATAGAATTGTCCCTGTCTACATGGACTGTGCGTGATGAACGTTATTACACCGGGATTATTCGTGATATTGGCGAAAGAAAACGCGCAGAGGAAGCAATACGCCAGAGCGAACAGGCGCTGCGTGAAAAAACCGAGGAGATGAAGAAAAAAAACGAAGAGCTGGAAGAAACATTGAACAAGCTGAATCAGATGCATAACCAGCTCATTATGCAGGAAAAGATGGCATCACTTGGCAAGCTTAGCGCGGGAATGGCACATGAACTGAATAATCCTGCTGCAGCTGCCCAGAGAAGTGCCGCACAACTGCAGGAGTCATTCGCAAAGTGGCAAGCTATCCAGGTCCGGATGCGCGAATTGTCGCTCGATGATGAGCAGATAATAAAATTATCCGAGCTTGACGAGATAGCTAAAGGACGTGCCCGGCAGCCGCTTCATCTCAGTGCATTGGCACGTAGTGACAAAGAGGAAGAAATGCAGTCATGGCTCAGCAACAAGAACGTCGATGCTGGTGACGATCTCGTGCCAAATCTCGTCAATTTCGGCCTGGAGAAGAATGAGCTGGAAGAGTTGTATTCTCTTTTTGGAAAAGAAAACTTTTCCGTGGTGATTGACTGGCTGAGTTTCAAATTTTCCATATACACACTTGTTGATGAAATCGGTATCAGTACAGGTCGTATTGTTGAGTTGGTCAAAGCACTGAAAACCTACACCTATATGGATCAGGCCCCCGTCCAGTCGGTGGATGTTAGAGAAGGCCTGGATAACACGCTGATTATTCTGCATAACAAAATCAAGCGAGGCGTCAACCTGGTTCGTGAATATGCTGACGATTTACCCATGATCCAGGCATATGCCGGTGAGCTCAATCAGGTCTGGACCAATATTATCGACAATGCGATCGACGCGATGAATGGAGAAGGCACACTCATTGTTCGGGCCAGGAAGGAAGAACCCTGGGTTGTTGTTGAAATTGAAGATGATGGGCCCGGTATTCCACAACAAAACCTGTCGAAGATATTCGACCCGTTCTTTACGACCAAAGGACCAGGTGAGGGAACGGGTCTGGGACTCAATATCAGTCGCAATCTTATAGTACAAAAACATAAAGGTCAGATGTCAGTAATATCCGAGCCGGGAAGCACCTGTTTCTCTATTCGGTTACCAATCGACTTTAATCCTGCTGAATAAAAATAAATATTAAGGAGGACGAGCATGGGTAAACCAATCATTATGACGGTCGATGATGAACCGCATGTACTCAATGCGATTGCCCGGGATTTGCAGGCACGTTACAAGAAAGACTATCGAATTGTACAGGCAAGTTCGGGGGAAGATGCGCTTGAAACAGTACAGGAATTCAAAAAACGCGGAGAGCCTATCGCTTTGTTCCTGGTTGATCAGCGTATGCCATCAATGAGTGGAGTGGAATTTCTTACCGAGGCACTCAAACTCTATCCCGATACGAAAAAAGCATTACTTACGGCCTATGCCGATACAGATGCGGCTATTACCAGCATCAACACAATCGACCTGGATTATTACCTGATGAAACCGTGGGACCCGCCCGAGGAGCGGTTGTATCCGATACTGGACGACCTGTTGGATGATTGGGTTGCCAGCGTTCCTGTGCCGTATGATGGTATACGCGTCGCCGGGACACTCTGGTCGGCAAGTTCACACTACGTCAAGGAGTTTCTCGCACGTTGTCAGATCCCCTATCAATGGCTGGATATCGAAAAGGATGAGCAAGCCAGGACACTGGTGGAAGCCAGTAGCGAAGACAGACCCCGGCTGCCGGTGGTGTTTTTTCCGGATGGCAGTACTCTGGTAGAGCCTGATCTGGGTACGTTGGCTGATAAGGTCGGGATGTCGACCCATGCGCAGCAACCCTTCTATGATCTGATTATCATCGGTGCGGGTCCGGCTGGTCTGGGCGGTGCTGTCTACGGGGCCTCGGAAGGGCTAAAAACTATCATTATCGAGCGAGAAGCGGCCGGCGGACAGGCAGGCACCAGTTCGAGAATCGAAAATTATCTTGGCTTTCCTCAAGGTATCAGTGGCGCCGATCTGACTCGCAGGGCGACAACCCAGGCCAAGCGACTCGGGGCCGAGATGTTGACTGCCCAGGAAGTGACCGGTGTGCGAATTGAAGATCCATACCGTTATGTGATTTTGAGTGATGGCACTGAATTGAGTTGTCATGCGCTGTTGATAGCAACAGGGGTAGAAGTACGCCAGCTCAAATTACCGGGTATCGATCGGTTTATTGGCGGCTCGGTTTACTACGGCGCTGCAGCATCCGAAGCCGCCAATTACAAAGACAAAAATGTCTATGTTGTCGGTGGTGCCAATTCAGCCGGCCAGGGCGCAATGTATCTGTCGCGTTTTGCCCGTGAGGTTACTATCCTGTTTCGTGGCGATTCCCTGACGAAAAGCATGTCCCAGTACTTGATCGATCAGATTGATTCAACTGACAACATTAAAGTCGAATTGAATACGGAACTTGTTGGTGTTGAGGGAAACCAACATCTTGAGAAAATCACTATAAAAAACAAAAAGAGTGGTAATACCGAAACGTTACCCGCCGATGCAGTATTTGTTTTCATTGGCGCCGTACCCAGCACGGGGATCATTGGTGAATTATTGGAAACAGATGATGCTGGCTATATTTACACCGGGCCCGATCTGATTCGCAACGGACAACGTCCCCGAAACTGGAAACTGAAACGCGATCCGTTCTTGCTGGAAACAAGCACCCCGGGAATTTTTGCCGCGGGTGACGTTCGTCATGGAGTAATCAGACGCGTGGCGTCTGCTGTGGGGCAGGGCGCGGTGGCTGTCAGCCTGATTCACAAATATCTCGAGACGGTATGACCGTTATCATCCTCTAATTATAAAAAGCCCGCTTCTGCGGGTTTTTCAAATCACGGTGGTGGACCCTGACGCCAGGGCGGCATCCGTGCCAGCCAGCTTGCGAGGATGATAGCAGGCAGAAACATCAGAACCAGAAAAAGTGTTGCCGGTCCAATTTGATCAAGATATTCAGTAAGTTTGTACTGGGCTACGAAAAACACAAGTAGATTGAACAGTACGACAGCCACTACCACAAATACCGAGGTAAATATCAGGTAGGCGGCAAGTGGTTTCTGTTCGGGGTGGCGGATGCGAGCCACGTAGGGAATAGCTATGGTCAGGATGATGACGCCGATGATCAGGCTGCTCCAGAAATTATCCATCTTGGCACTCCTGATGGGTTTGGATATATTGCTCCTTAATTATTTTTCAAAAGCCGGATATTATCAAACCCGGAATTGGCCTATTGTCATTAATTTTATAACGTGATTTTTCCCGAAACATTGTAAAATCCCGGGGATCAAAAAAGCCCGCAAAAGCGGGCTTTTTTGATCCTCGCTTATGAAATAAGCTTTACAAATCGATCAAGGCGTAGCCGTCCATCTGGAAGTCAGCGACGGCGATATGTCCACCGGGAACAAATTTCACCCCGGGAATTTTGTTGGCCATTTTAATTCCAAGTACGCGCGAAGCCATCTGGCACAGATAGAACTTGACGCCATAGCTCTGCGCACGCTCAACCAGTTCCCGGAACGGATTTGCACAGGTTTTTCCGGGGACAGGCTTCATCGGGCAATCGGTACTGCCATCATCACTGTCTCGCATCCAGGCGGGATGATAGGTCGTCATTAACAGTGCCCCCGAGTTACTGGCTACTGCCACGACCTTGACGTCTTCGCCGATTTTCATGTCATGGACGACTTCATAGTTTTCCCGCATGTATTCGATATTGGAGAGAAAGCGGGCCTTCTGGGTCTGGGCGATTCCGTTTTTGTCCATGGGATGAGCACCGTTGATCGCCACCAGTACCTTGGCGTGTTTGCGGTGCGACAGACAATGGGTGATCACCTCGGCACCGGCACCGAATTCTTGATCGATGGTCTTGTCCGGATTTTCGACTACCGTACCGTTGGCCATGATATAGGTCTGGCCAAAGTAGTCGTCGGGGCAGGAATAGTTGTTACGTGGATGGTGGTCCTGGTCGGCGGCGGCCGGGGACATAACTACGCTGCCCAGTAATAAGCAACTGACTGTAAGGATAGTTCTGATAGACATAGCAATCTCCAGATTGTTATTGGTTGACTTCCATTTCGTTTACCCAAGCGTGGTCTGGAAACTATACGGTATCCGGCCGTGATATCTTGGTGATCTGAGTTACACAAGCCGTGTATTGCATTTTCGGTTTTCCGGCATATACTAACTGACCGGTCAGTCAGTATATATGGGAATGATGGCAAAATTACTGGAAAAACAGCTAGTTACGAGTAGTCACCAGCGCCGTAAAGCCGAGCGACCGGGCGAAATCGTGGCGGCGGCGCTGGAGCTTTTCGTAGAGCATGGTTTTGCTGCGACCAGGCTGGAAGACGTGGCCAGACGCGCCGGCGTTTCAAAAGGTACGGTTTACCTGTATTTCGACAGCAAAGAGGCCCTGTTCGAGGCGGTGGTACGCGAAGTGGTCATTCCCCAGGTGGAGCGCAGTGAGATGTTGGCCCGCCAACACCAGGGAACACAGGCCGATTTGCTCAAGCAACTGGTGTGGAACTGGTGGCAATCTGTTAGCAGCAGTCCGATCTGCGGTATTCCAAAACTGATTATTGCCGAATCCGCAAACTTTCCCAAGACCGCGCAGTTCTTTGTCGATAACGTCATCAATCGAGTCCGTCGAATATTCAACCAGGTTATTGAAGCAGGTATTGAGCAGGGTGAATTTCGCCGGATTGATCCTGAATATGTCACAAGGTTATTGATGTCACCGATGGTTTTGCTGGCGGTTTGGCAGCATTCACTCCTGCCATATGACCAGGACTATCCCATCGACGAAGAAACCTATCTGCAAATTCATCTTCAGTTGTTTCTGAACGGTTTATCTAAGGAGAAGTAAGTGCGATCCGGAATACTGATTAGCACTTGTCTGTTCATGGGATTGCAAGGTCAGCTCATGGCAGCCGAATCCTCAATGGGCTTCGAAAAGGTGGTCGACAATATCTTGCGTCATTATCCGACTCTTGAGGTAGCCCGCTTGCAGGTTGCCCGTGCCATTGAAGAAGTCCCGAAAGTAGAAGGTCAGCTCGACTGGGAATTGTCCGGCAGCGGTGGGGTATCGCATGATGTTTCATTGTTCGGTACACCAAGTGACAGAGGTGATATTAACCTGTCGCTAGAGCGGCAACTCGAATCCGGACATAGTGTTGGCGTCAGTGGTGGTTATACCTACGAGGACAGCTCATTCACTTTTAGTCCTTTATTCCCCAATCCATCACATGCC
>JASFNY010000103.1:0-6701 GCA_050116795.1 Thiohalophilus sp. | reverse complement strand
GACTGAGAAAATCTGTTAATTGCATAAAAAAACCTGCGACTATTATTCGACGGGTTGGTTTTTCAGGCCGCCTTCGGCTCGATGATGATCAGTCAGTTTTTCCTTGTGCTTCTTGATCTGACGATCCAGCTTGTCGGCCATCGCATCAATTGCTGCATACATGTCTTCATTTTCGGCATTGGCGAACAACTCGCCGCCACTGAGATGGACGGTGGCTTCAGCTTTCTGACGGTTCTTCTCCACGCTGAGGATAACGTGCACGTTAGTGACATTGTCAAAGTGGCGCTCAACCCGTTCAAGCTTGCTCATGACATAGTCGTGCATGGATTCGGTAATGTCGACATGATGGCCTGTGATATTGACTTGCATGGTCTTCTCCCGGTCTTAAGCAAGACGTTTACGTTCGTTGGATGGCGGTATTGCCAGTGATTCACGATATTTGGCGACAGTTCGCCTCGCGACATTAATCCCCTGATCAGACAGTATAGAAGCGATTTTGCTGTCGCTCAGGGGTTTGCTCGGAGTTTCCGCGGCAATCAGTTTCTTGATCAGGGCACGGATGGCCGTGGCCGAAGCCTCTCCGCCACTGGAAGTAGAGACGTGGCTGGAGAAAAAATATTTCAATTCATAAATGCCGCGCGGTGTGTGCATGTATTTCTTGGTAGTGACACGGGAGATGGTCGACTCGTGCATGTCGACTTCCTCGGCAATATCATGCAAAACCAGCGCTTTCATGGCTTCTTCGCCATGTTCCAGGAAATCTTTTTGCCGCTCGACGATACTGGTGGCCACCTTGAGCAGGGTTTCATTACGGCTGGTCAGGCTCTTGAGGAACCAGCGAGCTTCCTGAAGGTGGTTTTTCAGGGTGGTGTTGTCCTCGTCGTTTTTAACCTGCTTGATCATGCTGGCGTAAAGCGGGTTGATACGCAGCCGCGGTGCGGCTTCAGGATTCAGTTCGACCCGCCACTTGTCCTTCATTTTGCGGACGATGACATCGGGAATAATGTACTCGGGCTGGTTACTGGTAATCTGGCCACCGGGGCGGGGATTCAGCGAGGTGATCAACTGTACGACATCACGCAGTTCCTCGTCACTGAGTTTAAGCTTGCGTTGTAACTGGGGGTATTCGCGATGCGCAAGCAGGTCGAAATACTGCTCGACCAGTTCCAGCGCCTTGGCCAGTTGCGGATGGTCCAGCGGAAACTGCTTGAGTTGCAGTATCAGGTTTTCCCGCAGGTCGCGGGCTGCCACGCCGGGCGGATCAAAATACTGTATGCGATGCAGAACTGCCTCGACCTCGTCCAGCTCGACTTCATCGTTGCCGAGGGCCTGCTGCACGTCTTCCAGGCTGCAGGCCAGGTAACCGTCATCATTGATCGAGTCGATGATAACTTCGGCAATGGCACGATCGGTCTCGCTGAAATGGCTCAGTTCCATTTGCCAGCGAAGGTGATCCTGCAGACTCTCGGCCGTCGAGCCGGAGATTTCAAAATCCTGGTTGCCCTCTGACGACGTACCGCCTGCATGAGGGCTGGCGATATTGTCATAAATGTCATCCCAGGTACTGTCGACGGGCAAATCTTCAGGGATTTCGCTGTTGGATGCCTGGGCGGCCTGTTCACTTTCTTCCTGCTGGCTGGTGGAGTCGGCAAGTTCCTCGTTCGGCGGGTTGTCGGCCGTACTGTAATTGTCGCTCGACTCGGATTGTTCCTCGCTGTTCTCGTCTTCCACTTCCAGCATCAGGTTGGAATCCAGGGCATCCTGGATTTCCGTCTGCAGCTCAAGGGTCGACAGTTGTAGCAGCCGTATGGCCTGCTGCAACTGGGGAGTCATGGTCAGATGCTGACCGAGTCGAAGTTGTAGGGTTTGCTTCATATTATGATTGGGGAAATGTGCCAGAGAACCAGCTTTCTGGCCGGGGTTTAATTTTAGCGTATTTACCTGTCCACTGCCGAGGGCCTAGAGCCGGAAATTCTCACCCAGGTAGACTTTACGGACCTGCTTGTTTTGCAGTAGCTCAGCCGGTTCTCCCTGGGCGATGACCTCACCAGCATTGATGATATAGGCCCGTTCGCAAATACCAAGGGTTTCCCGAACATTATGGTCGGTTATCAGGACACCGATGCCACGATCTTTCAGGTGGCGAATGATACTCTGAATATCGAGCACCGAGATAGGATCGACCCCGGCAAACGGTTCATCGAGCAGAATAAAGCGGGGTTCGGTGGCCAGCGCGCGGGCGATTTCCACCCGGCGACGTTCGCCGCCGGAGAGACTAATGCCCTTGCTCTGGCGAATATGGCTGATATGCAGTTCCTCGAGCAGCTCTTCGAGTTTCTCATGTTGCTGGTGGATGGCCAGCTCCTTGCGCGTCTGCAAAATGGCCAGGATGTTCTCGGCCACGCTCAGCTTGCGGAACACCGAGGCCTCCTGGGGCAAATAACCGATACCGCGACGGGCACGCATATGCATGGGCAGCCGGGTGAGATCCTCATCGTCCAGCTGAATCGTGCCCTGGTCGGCCTGAATCAGGCCCACCACCATATAAAAGGAGGTGGTTTTGCCGGCACCGTTGGGGCCGAGCAGGCCGACAATCTCGCCGCTGTTGACCGACAGCGACACGTCCTTGACGACATCCCGGCCCTTGTAGCTCTTGCCGAGGTGATTGGCGGTCAGGGTACTCACTTGGCGGGTTCCTGTGTCTTGTCCGCCGGCTCGATGATTGCGCGGACGCGGCCATCACCCCCGGTCGAGTCTGTGCCGTTGCTGTCCTGACGCTGGGCGGCAACGATACTGTTGCGGGTGTCATACTGGATGCGCTGGCCGCTGATGCGATTTACACCCTGTTTCACGTGCGCATCTTCGATCAACAGCAGTTCACCGCTGCGAGTGTCGTATTCCATTTTCAGGGCCTCGGAAAACACCATATCGCGATCATCGGGCTGCTGTTGCAGCCTGGCCGGGTTTCCGAGCACGATGATTTTGTGCACTTCGCCGTTTTTGAGATAGACCGTCAACTCGTCGGAGCGAATCTCCAGCGAACCCTGTTTGAGATACACGTCGCCGACATAGTGGCTGGTTCCCTCGCGCTCATTGGCCTGCATGCGATCGGCGGTGATATGCACCGGCTTTTCCCGGTCCGAAGTCAGGGCCGACGCGGGAGCGGCAGGCACCAGGGCCATAAGCACCAGTAACAGGCAGTTAGCGCGGCATAATGTCATAGGTTCCTCGAGTGTCGGCCCGCAATTTCAGCAGGCCCCGTTGCATGTCCAGGCTCATCCCCTTGGCGCGGGTTTCGCTGCGATCGCCGGTTATTGTAACAGCCGCATCGGTTTCGGCGTATTCCCGCCGGGGGTAGACCGTCAGTTGCTCGGTCTTCAGCGTCAGGGCTTCCTCTCGGCCGATGGCGGGCCGATACAGTTCCACTTCGCCGCTCAGTTCAACCCGTTCGCCTTCTTCGTAAACCACACCCTGCCTGGCCTGTGCCGTCCAGGGCGGCAGATCCTTGCGATACATGCTGAGTTTCAGTTGCGTGATCACGATGGTGTCATCATCGGGAAAATGTTCCAGGTAGTCGGCCACCAGGCGATGCTGTGGTTCACCGCTTTTGTCCAGCGTGGTGGCAGTGAAGTCCTGCAGAAAATAATCGGGTTCGTGTCGGATTTCTCGGGGAATGATGCGTTGACCCTTTTCCAGGCCAGTCAGCAACCAGTTGCTGAAAGCGCCGATCAGAATGACCAGCAGGATAATGCTGATAACCTGCAGTTTATTCATGCAAATATTTGCTCAACTGGGTATCCAGCGTGTTCTGCGCTTCCATGATCAGTTCACAGACATCGCGCGCCGCACCATGACCACCGCCATGCGGGGTCTGCCAGTGCGCGTGTTGCTTGGCCAGCGGATGCGCATCCTGCACAGCGATGGCCAACCCGGCGCGACGCAAGACCGGCAGATCGACCACGTCATCGCCCACGTAGGCGGTTTGCTCAAAGCTCAGACCCAGCTTTGCGACCAGTTCTTCAAAAGCGGGCAGTTTTTCCAGTCGGCCCTGGTAGACGTGTTTCACACCAAGGTTTTCCATGCGATGACGAACCACTTCCGAAGTGCGTGCAGTGATCACCGCGATCTCGACACCGCTTTCCTTGAGCAGTTTCATTCCGAAGCCGTCGCGCGAATGGAACGCCTTGTATTCCTGGCCGTCGTCACCGATAAACAGGCTGCCGTCGGTGAGTACACCATCCACATCAAAAACGACGAGCTTGATCTGCGCGGCACGGTCAAAAATATCTTTCATATCGGGTTCCGTTAATCTTGTTATGTTGTTGGCAGTGCTTGCGTGTTATGCCGGCGGATAGCCGAGCTCAGTCAGTTTGTCGTGAATCGCCTGCTCCGAGAGGTTGTCGCCTTCGATGGTGACCTGGCCGCCTTCGACGACTGCCTCGACACGATTGACTCCCGGCAATTCGGCGAGACCTTTTTCTATGGTGGCCACGCAACCGCCGCATTTGATGTTCTGTGCCTGAATCTGCATCGTTTCGCTCATGGTTCGCTACCTCTATCGGGTTGGTGCATTTGCCGGGATAGCGGCTGCCGAATTATGCCTGTCCCGTAATGGCGTAATAGAGTAGCCCGAGATAGGCGAAATAGGCCAGTAATAACAGGCCGCCTTCGATGCGGTTAACCCGTCCGTCGCCCCGAAATCCGTAAGCCATCACAAACAGGGCGACACTCAGACCGATCATAACCGGATAATCCCGGGTCAGAACTTCCGCGTCCAGTTGCACGGGGCCGAGCAGGCCGGGGATGCCCAGCACCACCAGCAGATTGAACATATTGGAACCGATGACATTGCCGATGGCGATGTCCGGTTCCTTGCGCAGGGCGCCCATGATCGAGGCGGCCATCTCCGGCAGGCTGGTGCCGAGAGCCACGATAGTCAGACCGATGATCAGATCACTGACACCATAATAATGTGCAATGTTGACCGCTCCCCACACCAGCGCCCGTGAGCTCGACAGCAGTAGCACCAGACCAATCACCAGCCAGACCAGCGCACGACGAGTGGGCATGTAGGGAATTTCACTCGCGTACTCCGCTTCCATGGGATCGTATCCGCGGCGCTTGCCGAGCATCACCAGCCACCACAGCATCAACACCACGCCGATTAGCAGGACCACGCCATCGATGATGTCGAGTACACCATCGGCCACCAGCATCAGACTGACCAGCATGATCAGGAACATCACCGGGTATTCCCGGCGCAGGGTTTCCGAGCGGACTACCAGCGGAACGACCAGCGCAGTGACACCCAGTACCAGCGCGATGTTGGTGATGTTCGAGCCAAGGGCGTTGCCAACCGCCAGGCCGCTGTTACCGTCAAGCGTGGCGATAACCGAGATCATAATTTCCGGTGCCGAGGTGCCCAGTCCGACAACGGTCAGTCCGATGACCATGGTCGATACGCCCAGGTTGCGCGCCGTGGCACCGGCGCCCTGCACGAACCAGTCGGCGGCTTTCATGACCACGACAAAACCGAGGATAACGGCAATAAAGGAGAACAGCAGTTCAACAGGCATAACTATACAAGGTCAGGACTGGCTAAAGGGTACGTATGATAACAGCCCGGTACAGGGGCCATAGAAGTGATCATGGTTAAAGATTCAGTTCACGTTCCAGTTCGCGTTCCAGATCCAGATCCTCCTGCGAGGGTTCGAACTTGGGTCGTTCCGGACGTGGCGGCTCGCCGTCGTATACCAGGTTACGTCGGTGTTGCAGATAGGCGTCACGCATGAAAGTGTAGGGATCGGCACCGGACTGTTCCAGGAGCCGGCTGGCACCAAGCAGTTCGGCACGGGTGTCGATGGCACGCAGAATCACGGCACCCCAGTAGGTTTCGTTGTCCTTGATGTTGATCAGCGGGTCATACTCCCAGTCCGCCACCAGTCCGCCGGTATCGCGCAGGGTGCTGGGACCGAGAAAAGGCAGCACGATATAGGGACCCTCGCCGACACCCCAGCTGCCCAGGGTCTGGCCGAAATCCTCGTCATGCTTGGGCAGGCCCATCGGCGTTGCGACATCGATCAGCCCAAACAGGCCGATGGTCGAATTCCAGATCACGCGCGAGAAGTCCGATGCCGCGTCGGTGAACTTGAGTTGCAGCAAGTTGTTTAACATCACCCACACGTCATCCAGGTTGCTGAAAAAATTCGACACGCCGCTGCGTACCGGCTGCGGCACAACTTGCTTGTATGCCTTGGCTGTCGGTGTGGCAATGTTGCGATCGACCGCGTCGTTAAACTTGTACATAGCGCGGTTGTAGGATTCCAGGGGATCGTTGCTGCCAGGCCCGTTACTACTGGCACATCCGGTGAGCATAAGAACGGCGGCAATCAGTACAAGGTGCAGTAAACGGGAAATGGTCAGTTTGTTTTTATTCATTATCAAATCAATTCAGATTGCCGGCGCAGAATATCGCACTGATGATCTTGTCTGGTTTCCAGATGCAACGCTTAACGGGCCTCGGTACGTGTCGCACCGCAACGTGAACAGCGATAGCGGGTTACCATTTTGCCCAATTTGACGTCGAACGGATTGCCCTTGACGACTTCCCATTTGTGAAAACCGCTTTTGCACAGCGTTTTACCGCGATGCTTGTCGCTGGCCCTGGGTTTTTTGAAGGGGAGGATATCCGCCATGGCCGG
>JASFNY010000102.1:0-6715 GCA_050116795.1 Thiohalophilus sp. | reverse complement strand
CAGACCGGCGATGGTCGGCATACGTGGATCGTCCCAGCCTTCGACGAAACCCTGCTCCACCAGTTCGGTCAGCTTGCGCTTGCTGGTGACGGTATGTTCCAGGGTCAGTCGCGAGAACTCGATCTGCTGTGGATGATGTGTCTGTAACGTATCCAGAAACCAGTCGTACAGCGGGCGATGATCTTCGAATTCCAGCGTACATAGCGAATGGGTGATCCCTTCAATGGCATCCGACAGGCAGTGAGTGAAATCGTACATCGGGTAAATGCACCACTCCTCGCCGGTCTGATGATGAATCACGCCATGACGGATACGGTAGATGGTCGGATCACGCAGATTGATATTAGGTGAGGCCATGTCGATTCTGGCGCGCAGTACTTTCTCCCCGTCTCTGAACTCACCGGCTCGCATGCGCGCGAACAGTTCCAGGTTTTCTTCCACGCTGCGACTGCGATACGGGCTGTTCTTGCCCGGTTCAGTCAGGGTTCCCCGGTACTCCCGAATCTCTTCGGCATTGAGATCGCACACGTAGGCCTTGCCCAGCTTGATCAGCTCGACGGCATAGTCATGTAATTGTTCGAAATAGTTTGAAGCAAACAGCAGTTCGTTCCACTGATAACCGAGCCATTCGACATCCTGCTTGATGGCCTCGACGTACTCGACATTCTCCTTGTGCGGATTGGTATCGTCGAAACGCAGGTTGCAGGTACCGTTATAGTCTTCGGCAACACCAAAATTCAACACGATGGATTTGGCGTGACCAATGTGTAGATAACCGTTCGGCTCTGGCGGAAAACGCGTGGCCACCCGACCGTCGTTTTTACCCGCGGCCAGATCCGCGTCGATGATCTGACGAATAAAATTAGTCGGTTTGATATTCTCACTGCTCATGATAATTCTGTCCGTGACCCGTGGGCTTATTGTGCAGCGCGCTGCTGAATATAGTCCAGCGCCATATCGATACGCTTCAGACTACGCTCCCTGCCAACCAGGTAGACTGTCAGATCCAGCGAGGGTGACGGTGCACCACCGGTCACGGCGACCCGCAATGGCATGCCGACCTTGCCCATCTTGAGTTCCAGTTCCTCGGCAGCACCGTGTATCACGTCATGTATGCCCTGTTGCTGCCAGTCATCCAGCTCATCCAGTTTCTTACGTATCAGCTGCAAGGGTTCTGCCGCAGCTGCTTTGAGTTGCTTGTTGGCCACTTTCTCGTCATAGGCATCGAAGTCTTTGTAAAAGAACTGGCAGATGTCGGCCAGCTCCTTCAGAGTCTGGGCACGCTCACACTGGGCCTCGACCACGGCGACGATATCCGGTCCCCGACTGGGATCGATCCCGAGCTTGCCAAGGTGATATCCCAGATGATGGGCAATATATTTTGGATCGCTGTTTTTCATGTACTGCTGGTTCAGCCATAGCAGTTTGCTGATGTTGATGCTTGAAGCCGAGTTGTTGACATCGGACAGATCGAACAGCTGTACCATTTCATCCACGGAGAAGATTTCCTGATCACCGTGTGACCAGCCCAGGCGTACCAGGTAGTTAAGCAAGGCTTCGGGCAGATAACCTTCTTCACGATATTGAATGACACTGACCGACTCACCATGCACCCGCTTGGAGAGCTTGGCGCCGTCCTCTGCCAGGATCATCGGCACATGCGCGTAATAAGGTACCGGCGCGCCGAGCGCCTTGAGTATATTGACCTGGCGTGGCGTATTGTTGAGATGATCATCACCACGAATAACGTGCGATACCTGCATGTCATGATCATCCACAACCACGGTCAGGTTGTAGGTGGGCGAACCATCAGTTCGACGAATAATCAGATCATCGAGCTCACTGTTTTGCACTATCACGCGACCGCGAATCAGGTCGTCAATCACGACCTGGCCTTCAAGGGGATTTTTAAACCTAATGACATGCGGCTCGTCGGCACTCACCTCGCGATGCCTGCAATGGCCGTCATAGCGGGGTTTTTCCTTGCGCGCCATCTGTTGTTCACGCAACGTATCCAGTCTCTCCCGGCTGCAGTTACAACGATAGGCATGGCCTTCGGCCAGCAGTTGATCAATGACTTGATGATAGCGTTCGAAACGTTCGGTCTGGTAAAACGGTCCTTCGTCATATTCCAGACCCAGCCAGGTCATGCCTTCCAGAATGGCATTGACCGACTCGGCGCTTGAACGCTCGAGATCCGTGTCCTCGATGCGCAGCACGAACCGGCCGCCGTGCTTGCGGGCGTGCAACCAGGAAAACAGGGCGGTGCGCGCTCCCCCGATGTGCAGATATCCGGTAGGACTGGGGGCGAAGCGGGTACGAATGGACATCAAAAACAAATCCTTGAAAATCAGTGATCTTGGGGCTGACGGGCTCGTATTGTACTCGCCGCCCGGGAAAAATGCAGTCCCCGTGCCGATTTCGATCAATCCGGGATGTCCAGCATCAAAACTGTGATCCAGTACACCTTACACAATTAAAGTTAGCCGCAAATAAACCGATTCATTCTTTAACTATAAGAACTATCCCGTGCTCCAGAAGATAGGCCATATGGAGCATAACCGGAGACAAAACTGTTCAGACGCTCTCGTTAACCATCGAGGCGATCTGCCTCGTTTTGACCGGTGCACGGGCGCAGACGACGTTAGCAAGGCCACCCCCGACCTGGAGCATGTAATGACGATTGTGCTGGATGATGATCAACAGGCTATCGCCTGCGAAATAGACCCCCGGTCTATGGACCTTTTCCTGGAACACTGTAACCAGTACACCTTGCCCAAAAAAAGCGTCGTGGTGCGTGCAGGCGACCCGAGTGACACCCTGTATTACATCGTCGAGGGCTCGGCCAGTGTGTTGCTGGAGGACGATGATGACGATGGCCACGAAATCGTCCTGGCCTACCTCAACAGCGGTGACTTTATCGGTGAAATGGGTTTGTTTTACCGGACCAAGAGCCGGACCGCCCTGGTGCGTACCCGCACCCCCTGCAAGCTGGCTCGCATTAGATACGACGATCTGAACCGCCTGTTCGACAACGAACTGCATGATGCCCAGGCCGATATTCTCAAAGCCGTCGGTCTGCAACTCTCACAACGCCTGGTGACGACCAACCGCAAGGTCGGTCAACTGGCGTTTATGGATGTGGCCGGCCGAATTGCCCGCACCCTGCTGGATATGTGCAACCACCCTGAAGCGATGTCCCATCCGGCCGGGACCCAGATACACATCTCGCGCCAGGAACTGGCGCGCATCGTCGGGTGTTCACGGGAAATGGCCGGGCGGGTCCTGAAAAGTCTCGCTGAACAGCAGACTATCGAAGTCCATGGCATGGACATCGTCGTGTATCACGATCGCTAGTCAGCCTGGTCCATCTCGAACAGGCGCTCGAAACGGGACAATTCAAGGATATCCCGAACCGGCTTCGGAGCACCGCGCAGGCTTACCCGGCCCTGGTCGCCCCCCGCATGTTCCCGCAATAACAGCAGGAGTCCCAGCGCCGAGCTGTCCAGTTGCTCAACTCCGCTCAGATCGACGACATACTGGAGATTCGAAGGATGGTTTTCGTAGGCCTGACGAAAAGCCAGGTGCGAATCCGTATCAAAGCGGCCCGCCACGCGGATGGTCAGATTTTGGCCTTCATCGTCCAGCTGTGCCGTCACACCCATGTAGCCTCACGCATGATTTTCAAATATCTGAAATTATTTAGCTTTTTGGGAAGGGATTGCAATCGGCGGGAATAAAAAAATCCCCGCACCAGGCGGGGATTTAAATTTGCGCATTTCCGGCGCAAGGGGAGGAAACACCACTACTTTCAGAATGACAAAACATCGCTCTCTCACTAACTATCCGAAGTACAACATTCTCCGGCTCTGTAATCCATAACGGCAGACCGGAACGAAACTTTAATACTTTTTGACCAGTTCTCTTTGAAGCATTGACCACCTGACAGGCTACTGTTCCTCGAGACGACGCCACAGGCACTGGCCGTCACTGGCGGCGTCTATGGCCTCAAGACGCTCGTGATGGGCCTGAAGCTCGGTCTCGCTGGCACGGACTACCCGTAGCGGCTGGCGTTCGGCTGCCAGTGGCCGGCGCGACTCGCGTCGGCCGCCCTGTTCACCGGATCCCTGCCCTTCCAGGGAGAGCCGGACCTGTCCGCCGGTCATGGCCAGATAGACCTCGGCCAGGATCTCCGCATCCAGCAAGGCGCCATGCAGCTCGCGCGAGGAGTTGTCGATGGTGTAACGCTTGCACAGGGCATCCAGGTTGTTTTTCTGCCCGGGGTGCATTCGCCGGGCCATTGCCAGGGTATCGACAATGCGGCAGAAGCGGTCGACCGGCTCGCTGCTGGAATCCAGCCGCTTCAGTTCGTGGTTGATAAACCCGACATCAAACGGTGCGTTGTGAATGATCAGTTCCGCGCCACGAATGAAATTGATGAAATCCTGGGCAATTTCCTCGAAGCGGGGTTTGTCGGCCAGAAACTCGGTGGTGATGCCGTGCACTTCGACCGCCCCCTCGTCGATCTCGCGTTCGGGATTGATGTACTGATGATAGCGGTTGTTGGTCAGGCGCCGGTTGACCAGCTCGACACAGCCGATTTCGATAATACGATGGCCCTGGGCAGGTTCCAGGCCGGTGGTTTCAGTATCCAGAACGATCTGACGCATGGCGGTCGGTTATCCTTGTTTTCTTCGAATCATACTCCAAGCGGGCGGCCGGCTCATCCTCGCCGGGCCAGCATCTCGTCGATGCCCCGGTTGGCGAGTTGATCAGCGATCTCATTCTCGTCGTGCCCACTGTGCCCTTTCACCCAGTGCCACTGGACCTGGTGCCGGGTGGCGGCGGCATCCAGCCTCTGCCAGAGGTCCACGTTCTTGACCGGTTTTTTCCCGGCCGTCTTCCAGCCCCGTTTTTTCCAGTTGGCCAGCCACTCGGAGATGCCCTTCTGGACATAGGTCGAATCGGTGGTCAGGTGCACCTCACAGGGCCGTGACAGGCTCTCCAGGGCCTGAATGGCCGCCATGAGCTCCATGCGGTTATTGGTTGTTTCGGCTTCACCGCCGTGCAGACGTTTCTCGTGGCCGTTGTAGCGCAACAGGACCCCCCAGCCGCCGGGACCGGGATTGCCACGGCAGGCGCCGTCGGTAAAGGCTTCAACGATTTGACTCAAAACGGGCTCCTTTGTGTTCTTGCTGTTGATTCATCGGTTTCACCAGCCCGTTGACCGGCAGACGGCGCCGGGCCCGCCAGCGTGGGCGAATTGGTGTCAGGGTCGTCACACGTTTGCGGGCCACCAGCAAATAGCCGCCGCCGAAAATCGGCCACAGACGACGCCCAAGGCGTTCCAGTACTGCCAGACGGCGCAACAGCCGGGGTCGTTGCCAGGGTGGTCGATAGGCGTAACGACGCTGCTGCACCACGTCAAAACCCAGCAGGGCCAGCCAGTCCTTGAGTCGTGTCAGAGTCATAAAATGGCCACACCAGGGGACCTGCTGCTTCCAGCCGCGGAACAACCGGGCCAGTCCCCAGAGACTGATCGGGTTAAATCCCAGAATCACGACATGCCCCTCGGGTATCAGGGTCCGTTCGACCTCGCGTAAGACGGTGTGTGGATCACTGGAGAATTCCAGGATATGCGAGAGCACCACCACGTCCAGGCTGTCGGAAAGAAACGGCAGCGCGGTCGGCGTGGTACAAAGCTGGGGTGAAGTCTCGGACTGCCCGGCCTGAATCTGGGTCTGGGGCACGAGCCGGCTGCGCATGTGATGACGGACCCGGCTGGAACGCAACATGGACTCGTCGCCGGGGCAACCCAGTTGCAGCAGGTGATATCCGAACAGGTTGACCAGTTCGCTGTCCAGCTGCTCCTGCTCCTGTTCGGTCAGCATTTGACCCAGGTGACTGGCATACCACTGTTCCAGTTCCGGCCAGATCCGCTCGTCAGCGGGGCAACGATGAAACAGGCCTGCTTTATCCATACGCTGAGGCAACCACCGAATATCCTGTTATGGAAATTACAGCGATTAGTATGCCTGCACCGGGAAGACCAGGGAACACCTGGCGATGATTAACAACAGCGTGAGAGCTGATCAGGTCGTTTTCATAATCCAGCGCCACAAACCGTTCAGGATCGGCAGTGGACCGGTTTGCACTGTCAGGAAGTCCCATTCCGGTTGCTGTTCGGTGCTATCCATGGCAGGCAGTTTCAACATTTTGCGTAAACCGTAGTTTCGACCTTCGGTCAGCACAATCAGATCGGGGCGCCATTGGCGGGCAAATTCAGGAATTATTTTTACCGGTTTACCGGTAAGAATACGTGCCGCAACATCACCTGCACCGGCACGCAACATCAGGTCATCCAGACGTTGCTGCATCATCACTGCAGTCTGTTGCATGAGTTGTTGCGGGGTCAGAAACGGCACATGGTCGCTTTCAAAACCGGTATGGTGATAAAGCGGACTGACAACAACCAGCTCTGCATTGAGACTCCTGGCAATAGCGTGTGCCCGCCGCACGGTCATCTCGCCTTTGCGATCAAGCTCTACGGGGGCCAGGATGCGTCGATAACTGTTCATGGTATCAACCCTTTTGCTGTCAGGCGGTCTTGCGTTCCAGTTCACTCGGAAGCGATGACGTCATACCCTGACATTCGTTGAAGATTCTGGCCTGGCAGTTGTCGCAAACCGACTGATCCAGTTTCTCGAAAATATTT
>JASFNY010000101.1:0-6739 GCA_050116795.1 Thiohalophilus sp. | reverse complement strand
TTTAATCGGGGACATGCAAAATAATTGGCACAACCTGCATGCCATGTTGAGTGGTAGTCAGAAGGGTGAATATTCAGCCAGTGTACTGAAAATTCTGACTGCGCCTGCGACACTCCTGTCCAGTGCACCTGCAGGATGGACCGGCGATGGCATGGAACCGATCCGGGAATTTGGAAACCGGTGGTTCGGACATTTTAGCGTATTGCTCGTGCTGGCCGGCTGGACGTTACTGCATGCCTTTTTTTATCTTTTCTCTGCGCTAAAGAAGCTGGTGGTTTTAATCTGGCGGCAGCGAGGTCGTCTCCGTGCGGGCACGTCAATCAATAGCCCATTGATGTTTATCGGTCTGCTGGTGTTTGTGCCGTTACTTTTGTTCCTGCTGACAGGCCATAACTTTTCGACACGCTATGCAATTATTCTTCTGCCGTTGTTGTTTCTATTGCCGGGATTGTTTCTCACCAGCCTTAAAAGAGAAGGAATAAAATCATATTGGGTGGTCAGCCTGGCATTGACTGGTGTCTTGAATCTTTACTTGCTGGGCAGTTATTTCGCCTATCAACAACAGCGGTTAGTCGACGGTAGTGAGTTTATGCCCAGTTTCCGCACCCTGGAATCTATTCGCCAGAACCTGCAGACCGATGCTGGTAAGGAAGCGGCCTTTCGGGTTGATATTTCTCCGGCATTGAAGCAGAACCTGTCGCATTTCGACTACAAGCTGGTTGCAACCATCAGTCAGTATGTCCGTATCTGGCAGATATACCATCAGGGTCGTCACGGTACGCCTGACGTCTCTTATATAATAGAGTTGGCTGATGCTGACTCTGAACAGCCGGCGTTATACCGACGGGGGAATATCGTGATCCATCGACAGGCGGACAAACCCGGATCCGGCAGTTAGAATAACGGTATGAGTAAACCGATAGTTTATTCAATCATCGAGTCGCCCGGACATCCGGATTTTTCCCGCCTTTACCAGGAACTGGGCCTGCAGGAAGTTCGACTGAATTCCATGCGGAAGGCGATCAGCCAGTTACGTAAACAGGCGCCGGATGTCGTCGTGGCCGAGTTTTTTTACGGGTACGGTAATAATTACGCCGGAATCAACATCAGTAACCTGGATGTCTTTTTGCACAGCCTGCAAAAATATGCCACTGATGCCAGGGTGATAGTCATGGTGGAGAAGGGCGAGCGTCCCTATGTTGACAAACTGGCGGAACTGTTCCGGCTGGATGTTATTCTGGTGCAGCCTGTAAGCGCATCACAGATGCGCACTGAGCTCGAAAAAATGGCGCTCTAAACCACTATGTTTTCGCGCTGCCGAAACCAGCCGGTGATGCTGTAGCGTTCCCGTTTCGCCGGCAATACTTCGTGGTAAAAACGATCACTGAGGAAAGTGACGAGTCGTCCTGCGTACGGGTAGATATCGCGGTAGTGCTGCGTGCTATCATTTTCCAGGTAAAGGCGCAGGGCGCCTCCGTTTTCGATCTTCCAGTCATCATTTAGATACAGGATCACGGATACCCGACGGCTACCGATATCTCGAAACTGATCGATGTGCCGCCGGTAGCATGCCCCGGGCGGGTAGATGGCATAGTGACCCTCGAAATCGAAAAGCCCGAGTTGCAGTTCCCGGTTAAGGCGCTGGCGTAATTTCTCCAGCCCGCTGAGGTAACTCTGTTGTGAAGTCGAACACTCCGCCTCTTCGAGCCATAATACCTTGTCGTTGCGGATTCCCGGCTGTAACTCCCAGTTTTCTCCACGACCGATACCGGCATGGCGGAAACAGCCTTCCTGCCATGCAGTACTGGCCTCATCATGAAGCTTGTCGACATTTGCAGCGGATAGATAGTGGTCGGTCACCGAGTAGCCCTGGCGGAGCAATTGCTCGGCGATCCGCGTTTCGATGGATACAAAGTTGGACAGGTATTGAATGCTCATCGGGACCGGACTCCATGGCCGGTGATTAACCGGATATACAAACGATAAAACCACTTACCCCGGTCACCCGGCCAGGCAGGGTTCATTGACAACAAAAGTACGAGAGTGAGACGGGGTAGAACCGGTGCTGATTATTGGCCGAACTTCGGGAACTGTCTACTATTTTTGTGCTGGTGGCTGAAACAGCCTGTATTCAGGCCGCGTTTTTTTCAGCCGTGTGATCACGTGCCAGGACGACGTAGACGGCGGGCAGCACAAACAGGGTGAACAGGGTTCCGATGCCCAGGCCGGCCGCAACGGTCATCCCGATATGAGTGCGGCTGACCGCGCCGGGACCGGTGGCAATTAACAACGGAATCATGGCCACGATCAGGGCAATCGAAGTCATGATTATAGGACGCAAACGGATAGTGGCCGCTTCCTGCACCGCTTCACGGCGGCTCATCCCCTGTTGAATTTGTAACTTGTTTGCGAACTCGACGATCAGGATTCCGTTTTTGGCCACCACACCGATCAGGGTGATCAGGCCGACCCAGGTGTAGATGTTGATCGAGGCATTGGCGACACCAAGGGTAATAAAGAGCAGGGCACCGGCAGTCGAAACAGGTACCGACACAAGAATGATAATCGGATCGCGCCAGCTCTCGAACTGGGCGGCGAGTACCAGGTAAATCACCACCAGGGCCATCACAAAAGCGAACGCCAGCCCGCTACTTTCGTAAACGAACTGGCGTGCTTCGCCAAGGTAGTCGTAATCATAATCCTGTGGAAGCAGTTCATCGGCTTTTGCTTGAAGGAAATCCAGCGCATCACCCATGGTCACACCGGGGGCGAGGTTGCCCTGGATCGTGATCGAATTTAGCTGTTGGTACTGTGTGCGGTTGGAGGGCTCTACTTCTTGTTTCAATGTGGCGATGCTCGATAACGGGACCTGTTCCCCGTTCGCAGTACGCAGGTAATAGTCCTTGAGCATATCATCATCTAGCCGGAACTCGCGTTCAACCTGCGGGATGACCTTGTAGCTGCGTCCTTCCATACTGAAGCGATTGGCATAACCGCCGCCAAGCAAAGTCCCAAGATTACGTCCCACCTCGCGCATACTGATGCCGAGATCGGCTGCGCGGTCGCGATCCACCTGCACCGTGACCGTGGGGCGATCCAATTCCACTGATTTAATCAGGAACTGGAAGTTGCCGCTTTGCATTCCTTGGCCGATGATCTGGTTGGCCAGGTTGATCATCTCCCCATAGTCGCGATCAGAGGTGAGCACGAACTGCACCGGCAGGCCTCGACTGCCACCGGGCATACTCGGGCGTGGGAAGACCCCGATTTGATAACCAGCGACTTGGCTCAGTTTGCCCTGGAGCTGCGGTTTGATGGCCATCTGCGAGCGTTCGCGTTGATCCTGCGGAACCATCTTGAAACCGCCGAACACTGTGTCCTGGGTCCGGCCCAAAATGAAGAAGCTGTCGTTATATTCAGGAAAGGTCTCGAATATCCCCTGGATCTGTTTGGAATATGCCTTGTGATAATCCAACGTTGCGGTCCGCGGGCCGGTACCATTGAAAAACAGGATGCTCTGGTCCTCGGTCGGTGCCAATTCTTCCTGGCTGGTGGCAAACATCGCGAAGTTAGAGACAAACACGACCGCGCCGACCATGATGGAAATCCAGACCGTATCCAGCGAGCTGGTCAATAGTCGACGGTAGCCGCTCGATAACCAGTTGAAGAATTTTTCCACCTGTTGTTCGAATTTGCCTTCGCTGCCGTGCGGTTTGAGCACGGCACTGGAGAGCACGGGGGAAAGGGTCAGGGCTATCACCCCGGAGATCAACACCGCCCCGGTCAGGGTAAAGGCAAATTCGGAGAAAAGGGTACCAGTCAGCCCACTCTGGAAGCCGATCGGTGCGTACACTGCCAGAAGTGTAGTGGTCATTGCGATAATCGGTACCGCCAGTTCGCGAGCCCCCTTGATGGCCGCATTCATCTTGTCTTCGCCTTCCTCGATATGCCGGTGAATGTTCTCGACCACGATGATGGCGTCGTCCACAACCAGCCCGATGGCAAGTACCATGGACAACAGGGTCAGCAGGTTCAGGGAATATCCCAGTGCGAGCATGACAGTGGCGGCGCCAATCAGCGACAACGGCACGGCCACTGCCGGGATAATTGCCGCTCGCAGCGACCCTAGAGTCAGATAAATGACCACCAGCACGATCAATACGGCTTCAGCAATGGTCTTGTAGACTTCCTTGATCGAGTTTTTGATGAACTGGCTGGCGTCATAGGGAATCTTAACATCGATCCCTTCAGGCACTTGCTTGCGTAGCTCTGGGATAAGATTGTTGACCCGGTCCGCAACATTTACCGGGTTGGCGCCAGGTGCCGGTTCAACTGCAATGAAGGCCGCTGGAATCCCCTTGTACCAGGCCGTCATGTCATAGTTCTCGGCCCCCAGCTCGGTACGCGCAATGTCTTGCAGGCGAACCAGGGTACCGTTCTCACTACGCACTACCAGCTTGCGGAAATCTTCTGGCTCGCTGACATCAGTAGTTGCGGTCAGGTTCATGGCCACATATTTGCCCTTTGTCGAGCCGATACCGGCCAGGTAGTTGTTGGAGCGCAGGACTTCCGCGACCTGTTCGGCGGTTACACCCTGGGCGGCCATGCGATCGGGATCCAACCAGATGCGCATGGCGAACTGCTCGCCAAACAGGCGCGCTTTTGCAACGCCAGTCAGGGCCTGGATCTGAGGCTGGGAGACACGCAATACGTAATCGGTAATCTGCGAGCGGGGTATCTTGTCACTGTAAAACGCTACATACATCAGCGCGGTGGAATCTCCAGTGCTCGAGTCGATGACCGGATCTTCCACTTCGGCCGGCAGTTCATTGCGCTTGCTGGCAACCTTGGCCTGGATCTCGGCGACCGCCGCATTGGGATCGTAGTCGAGTTCCATGTAGACCTCGATCTGTGACTGTCCCTGGGTGCTGGTTGACAGGATGTAATCGATGCCATTGGCTTCGGCAACGGCCTGTTGAATAGGGGTGGTAACAAACCCCTTTACCAGGTTTGAACTGGCCCCCGGATAGATCGTCGTGATCGTGACTACCGTGTTTTTCATCTCGGGGTACTGGCGGACTTCCAACAGGCCGAGCGAACGCAGACCAATCAGCAGAATCAGCAGGCTGACTACCGTCGCCAGTACCGGACGGTGTATGAAGATATCGGTGAACTTCATTCGGTATCGACCTTGTCGTCGTCCAGTTTCACGCTGTTGTCAATTTGAACCGGCATGCCGTCACGCAGCTTGACCAGACCGGTTCGCACAACCTGCTGGCCTGATTCGACATGGCTGAGGAGAACGACCCGGCCTTTGCGTGCTTCACCGGTTTGGACTTGCTGGCGTTTGACGATACTCTGGCCCTTATCGTTTTTCTCGATGAGATAGACAAAGTTTCCGTAGGTGTTGTAGCTGACCGAGGTGCGAGGTACGGTCAATACAGTTTGTTCCTCGGGGGACAAAGTCCTGACCTTGGCGAACATTCCCGGTTGCAAAAGGCCTTCTGGATTTTTCAGCGTTGCTCGTAGCTTGATGGTCCGGGTACCGGTATCGATCCCCGAGTCAAGGGCGGTAATTGTGCCGCTGAAAATCTTTCCGGGAAACGCATCGACCTGCAGCTGCACCTCCTGACCGGTGGCCAGTCGGGGCAGATAGCGTTCCGGCAGAGTGTAATCGACAAAGATCGGATCCAGCGCCTGCAACAGGACGATGGGTTGTCCCGGTTCCACGTATTCGCCGATATTGATACGGCGAATACCCAACTGGCCACTGAAGGGGGCCCGGATCGCTTTGCGGCGAATGGCGGCTTCCTGCTGTTTGACCCGGGCTGTGGCAGCGTCGAAATTCGCCCGGGCTTCATCATATTCGGAGCGGGAAATTACTTTACGTTTGAGCAGGTCTTCGGCGCGTTTGAATTTGATCTCGGCCAGTCGACGTTCGGCCCGGAGTGCTTCCAGAGCGGCCTGATCGACAGAGTCGTCGAGTTGCAACAGCACTTCATCCTGCTCGACGGGTGTCCCGGACTGAAACTGGATGGCCTTGACCAGGCCGGCCACCTCGGTTGTCACTGAAGTCCCGTTGATTGCCACCAGGCTGCCGACAGAATTGAGTGCGGGGCGCCACTGTTCTTCCCGAACTTCGGTAGAGGCAACGGTAGCGGGGGGCCGGGGCTGTGCCATTCTCGCGGCCTGCTGCTGCTGTTGCCAGTATTTGATACCGAAGATGGCGGCTAACAGGACAACAAGGACCAGTACGACCAGTATCAGACGCTTTTGCATAGTGTCATTCCAGTTATATCCGGGAGTATCCAGGAAAACCCCAGTATAGGGCTTGGGAAAGAAAGTATGTTAATAATGAAAGAGACAGATCGCAATTATTGACTAATTTTTAACATGTTAGAGCAATTGTTCAGCAAATTTCATAGCCGCTATGAAATCAATACGGCTAAAATTGAACAGACACGGATTAGGGGTTTCCCCTGATAGCCGAATTGCTTGCCAGAATGCACAATATTTCGGCAATCCAGTCCCATCGACATAATCCAAAACATAAAAAGTATGGGAATATAACAAAGTGTTCGCGCATCACCCTCGACTCAAACCCATTACACGGTTGTATTTGCTCATCGTTGTGGTCTGGACCTTGTTACTCGTAGTCGTGCTTGGTTTCATCATCCATAGCGATATCAGCGAAATTCGTCAACAGTTCAGGCGCAATGCCGACGCCCTGTTCGAGCAA
>JASFNY010000100.1:0-6742 GCA_050116795.1 Thiohalophilus sp. | reverse complement strand
TGGGACGTGGGTCATCAAAGTTATCCGCACAAGATCCTTACCGGGCGACGTGATCGTATGGCAAGCCTGCGCCAGAAAGACGGTCTGAGCGGTTTTCCGCGTCGCGAAGAGAGTGAATACGACACCTTTGGCGTCGGCCACTCCAGTACTTCGATCAGTGCCGCACTGGGGATGGCCCTTGCCGCGCGCCAGCAGCAGAGCGAACGGCGGGTCGTCGCCGTGATTGGCGATGGCGCGTTGACTGCCGGCATGGCGTTTGAAGCACTGAATCATGCCGGTGACATGGACGCCAATCTGCTGGTCATTTTGAACGACAATGACATGTCGATCTCACCCAACGTGGGTGGTCTTTCGAACCACCTGGCGCGGATTCTCTCCGGCAAGCTCTATGCCTCAATGCGCGAGGGCAGTAAAAAGGTCCTGAGTGTCATGCCCCCGGTCTGGGAGCTGGCGCGGCGCGCCGAGGAACACGTGAAGGGCATGGTGATCCCCGGCACGCTGTTCGAAGAGCTGGGCTTCAATTATATCGGTCCGATCGACGGCCACGATGTCAACACACTGGTCAAGACCCTGCGTAACCTGCGCCAGCTCAAGGGTCCCCAGTTCCTGCATATCGTGACCAAAAAAGGCAAAGGCTATGCGCCGGCGGAAGACAACCCCTGCACCTATCACGGCGTGCGGCCGTTTGATATTGACAGCGGCAAACCACAGGGCGGCGGTACCAGCAGTGGTCCCAGTTATACCGAAGTGTTTGGCCAATGGCTTTGCGACATGGCGGCAGCGGATGAGCGGCTGGTCGGGATTACTCCGGCGATGCGCGAAGGCTCCGGGCTGGTGGACTTTGCCGAGCAGTATCCCGATCGCTATTTCGACGTCGGCATTGCCGAACAACATGCCGTGACCCTGGCCGGCGGGATGGCCGCCGATGGCCTCAAGCCGGTAGTCGCGATCTACTCTACCTTTTTGCAACGCGCCTACGATCAGCTGATCCACGATATTGCACTGCAAAACCTGCCGGTCCTGTTCGCCATCGACCGGGCCGGCCTGGTTGGTCCCGACGGTGCCACCCACGCCGGCAGTTTTGACCTGAGTTATTTGCGGGCCATTCCCAATCTGACGATCATGGCCCCGGCCGACGAGAACGAATGCCGAAGTATGCTGAGTACCGGCTTTGCCCTGGACGGACCGACGGCCGTGCGTTATCCCCGCGGCACCGGCATGGGCGTGGCCGTTCAGCCAAATCTGGACACGCTGGATATCGGCCGCGGTGAATTGCGTCGCAAGGGTAAACGTATCGCCCTGCTCAGCTTCGGGGCCCTGCTGGGCAGCGCCCTGGAGGCGGCGGAACTGATAGACGCGACCGTCGCCAACATGCGCTTTATCAAGCCGCTGGACACTGAACTGCTGCAGCAACTGGCGACAGAACATGAGCTACTGGTCACCCTGGAAGACAACGCGGTCAACGGCGGCGCCGGCAGCGCGGTCAGCGAATGGTTGAGTGAGCAACCCCATTCTGTGCAGGTCATCCATCTCGGCTTGCCGGATCAATTCCTGGAACACGCCAGCCGCGATCAGTTACTGGCCGAGGCAGGCCTCGATTCCGATGGTATAATTCGGGCCATTACTGCGGTACTGGGCGAAACGCCTCTTGCCAAACACGCGACACTCGCGTAAAGTCCTACTACTTCACTCAGGTATTATCATGGCGCCACGCTATACCATGACCATTGTCACCGACTTTGCCGCGGCCCATTATTTGCGTGACTACGAGGGAGTCTGTAACCGGCTCCATGGACACAACTGGAAAGTGGAAGTCCACGTGCAGGCCAGCGCCCTGGACAAGGTCGGCATGGGTATGGACTTCAAGGATATCAAGGACGCGACCCGCGAACTGCTGGGCGGTCTGGATCATTACAATCTGAACGACATTGCGCCGTTCGATCGTATCAACCCGACTGCCGAGAATATCGCCGCGTTCTTTTACAGCAAATTATCGGAATCGTTGAATTCCGATGTCGTGAAAGTGAATGCCGTGACGATCTGGGAAACCGATCGCGCCTGCGTCACCTACACAGAGGACTGAATCGAATGAATGCCGTTACCGATCCGATTGAAGACGTACAGAGCAGTACCGATACTCGACGAATTCCGATCAACAAGGTCGGGATCAAGGATATTCGCCATCCGGTACGTATCCGTGACCGTAATGAGGGCGAACAGCCGACCATTGCCTCCTTTAACATGTACGTCAATCTGCCGCACAACTTCAAGGGCACCCACATGTCCCGCTTCGTGGAAATTCTCAATAACCACGAGCGTGAGATCTCTGTGCAGTCGTTCAAGGAGATGCTGGCGGAAATGGCCGATAAACTCGAGGCCAATTCCGGCCATATCGAGATGGCCTTCCCCTACTTCATCAACAAGAAGGCACCCATCTCCGGCGTGCAAAGTCTGATGGACTACGATGTCAGTTTCATCGGTGAAATTCATGACGGTGAAGTACAGATGACCCTCAAGGTCCTGGTACCGGTTACCAGCCTGTGTCCCTGTTCCAAGAAAATTTCCGACTATGGTGCACACAATCAGCGCTCCCACGTAACGGTGACCGCGCGAATTGAAGAATTTGTATGGGTCGAGGAACTGATCGAACTGGTCGAATCAGAGGCGTCGTGTGAACTTTATGGTCTGCTGAAACGTCCGGATGAGAAGAATGTTACGGAACGGGCCTATGACAATCCCAAGTTTGTTGAAGACATGGTTCGTGATGTTGCCGCCCGGCTGAATGCGGACAAACGCATCAGTTATTACATGGTTGAATCCGAAAACTTCGAATCAATTCATAACCATTCGGCCTATGCGTTGATCGAGAAAGACAAGCGCAAATAAATATACCAAAAACACACTAATAAAAAACGGGGCACTGCCCCGTTTTTGTTTTGCTGATTTCTTCAGCGAAACTCACCACTTTTTCTTCAGTACCAGCCTGTCGCCATCGCGCTGCATGTCCAGCTGCCCAAGAAAGGACATTCCCAGCAGAATCATCTGTGGCGAACCACCCTCATGAACAATCCCGGTTACATTTGGTAACTCGATGTCCCCGACCCTGACCCGATCCAGGGTTAACTTGTAGGCCCGCACTATACCATTAGCAGTTGAAACCCGGACAGGATCACCCACTACACGAAAATCGATACCCAGCTTGCGAGCCTCAGCCTCGTTCATGGAAACCGCGCTGGCCCCGGTATCGACGAGAAAACTGACCGGTTGCCCATTGATACTGCCGCTACCATGATACATACCGCGCTGGCGATAGATTACCGCCTGTGCCATCTCAGGCCTGGAATAGCTCGAACTGATATGACTACCCAGGGCATAAGTTTCCTGTCGACCGTCGATCTCCAGCACTGCCTGCTGACTGTTGGCGCTGATGAGTTTAATCCCCTGTGGCGTGGCTTCACCCGGGCGCAGGGTATACTGTGTGCCTTCCACACTCAGGATCGCCATATCCCGAAACAGCCCCTGCACCAGCACATCGCGTGCCGGCAGGGGTGCGCTGGCAAACAGCATCAGCAGGAGAAGCCAGTGTCGGCGAAACGAGGCGTACATATTAACGTCTTACTATCCGGTAACGCTCACCGCTGTCACGAGTAAGATCGATCGTCACCCGTTGAGGCGACCAGCCGTGAACCTTGTCATGGGCCTCCACGATAACCTGGTTCAATCCTTGTGGAATATTGATGCCGGACAGACTGCGGGTGAATGGCTGTTCGTCGACATGCGGGTGATAAAGCGTGCGATGACCGAGTACCTTGCCATCGGGTGTAACAACCTGCCAGCCGTCGGCATAATGGTCCCAACCCGTATCGGCATGGCGCAAGGTTACGCTGGCACGCCAGTCCGGCGACTGCTGGTAAAGTTCAACCTGGACAATCTCTACATCACCGGCACGCGCCAGTGTTGCCAGCATTAACATCGCGATTATCAACATCCCTTTCATAAATGACCTCCTGTGAAATAAAGCAACAACTGCAGCACGATCGAGGCATAGACCGCTGCCAACAGATCATCCAGCATGATACCGACACCTCCGGACACGCGTCGATCAAAATAACCGATAGGCCAGGGCTTCCAGATATCGAACAGGCGAAACAACACAAAGCCCGCTATTATCCACAACCAATCGAATGGTACCGCCACCATGGTCAGCAAAAAACCGACGATCTCGTCCCAGACAATCGCCGGGTGATCATGGACCCCCAGTCGGACCGCAGTCGCATGGCAGAGATGGACGCCTATATATAAAAGGAATAGCGCGGTAACCAGGTAGATCACCGGATCCAGTCCTGCGAGCAACAGGTAGATTGGAACAGCTACCAGGGTACCAAACGTGCCCGGGGCCCGGGGTGCCAGGCCACTGCCAAACCCGAGGCTCAGAAAATGGACAGGGTGCTTCAACAACTGAGGATCGACGCGACTCACCATCAGCGGTCTCCGAAGTGTTGATAACCGCGGACTGCTGTTCCGCGAAGTTCCCCGCCCTCATCCAGGCAGCGCACCCCGGCTTCGGCCTCGATGCGACCGATACAACTGACCGGCAGGTCCGCGTTGCCAAGGGCCTGGACAGCATCATGCTGTTTCGCCGGCGCGGTAAAACAAAGTTCATAATCATCGCCGCCAAGCAACGGCAGATCGGCATAATCCGGATACATTCCGATTGCCTGCCGGGCCGCATTGGAAAGCGGGATGTCGTGAAAGTGCACACTTGCACCACAATCACTTGCTTCGCACAGATGCTGCAAATCGGCGAGCAAACCATCCGAGACATCGATGCAGGCCGAGGCCAGTCCCCTCAGGGCCATACCCAGTTGGGTACGGGGCTGCGGCCGATCCAGCCGCCCGCGCAAATACTCGATCATTGAGTTATCCCCCTGGATCCGGTCCTGCGCACACTGAAGTCCAAGTGCTGCATCACCCGGCGTACCACTGACCCAGATCTCATCACCGGAATTTACACCCGAACGCTTCAGAGCCTGACCGATCGGAACGTAACCGGCCACCTGGACGCTAATCGTGAGAGGACCACGAGTCGTGTCCCCACCCACCAGTTGAATACCGGATTGGCTTGCCAGATTCGACAATCCTGCACTGAATGCTGCAAGCCACTCTTCATCGGCCTGTTCCAGGGTCAGCGCCAGAGTAAACCAGGCCGGTTCAGCACCCATCGCGGCCAGATCACTGAGATTGACTGCCAGCGATTTCCAGCCAATGTCATAGGGATCGGTGGTTTCGGGAAAATGCACGCCAGCCACCAGGGTGTCGATGGCAACCGCGAGTTGCTGACCGGCCGGCGGTGTAATCAGCGCCGCATCATCCCCGACTCCCAGGGCAACATCTTCACGCTGACTGGCATTGAAGGTGAAATATTTCTGAATAATGTCGAATTCGGAAAGCGGCATGGTTCAAGAATAAACGATTTGTTTCTGAATTACCCGCCGTCATGAGAATAGAGACAACAAACTACTGCAACATGCTTGTTACCGCTTTTTATGCGCCTGCACTTCAACGCTGCGCAAATCGGCCGCCAGCTTGTCCATTACCCCGTTGATGAATTTGTGGCTGGCCTCGGCGCCGAAGGTCTTTGCCAGTTCGACAGCTTCGTTGATCACAACACGGTAAGGGACGTCAGGGCTGTACTGTAATTCAAAGGCACCGAGGCGTAGCACGGCTTTCTCGACCGGATCGATCTCGTCATAAGGACGGGAAATGTGCGAGGTGATCGCCTCATCAAGCTCGGGGGCATGCTCAACCACACCGTTACTCAATTCGCGGAAATAGGCCTCATCGACGTTGCGCATCTGCTGATCGACAACATATTGCCCGATAATACGATCGATTGAATTACCTGACATCTGCCATTCATACAGACCCTGCATGGCGAGGCGACGGGCGCGACTGCGCGGATTGGGTTTCATCGAGATTTACAGGTTCCTGAGGAGATTGACCATCTCGATTGCCGAGGCTGCCGCTTCCGCACCCTTGTTGCCGGCCTTGGTACCGGCCCGTTCGATAGCCTGCTCGATGGTGTCCACGGTGAGCACGCCAAATGCAACAGGCACATCATGTTGTAACATCACGGAAGACATGCCCTTGACACACTCGCCGGCAACATATTCGAAATGCGGTGTACCACCGCGAATCACCGCCCCCAGCGCAATGATCGCATCGTATTCCTTGCGCTGTGCCATGCGCTGGATAACCAGCGGTAACTCGAATGCTCCGGGGACCCGTACGATTTCTATATCACTTTCACTGCCGCCATGGCGCTTGATGGTATCCACCGCACCTTCCAGCAGGCTTTCCACCACAAAACTGTTGAAACGCGCTACGGCCAATCCGAAACGAGCGCCCTTGACCACCAGGTCCCCTTCCACGGTTTTCATTGTCATGCCTTTTTCCTGTTATTCCCCGTAAACATATTCCACCACTTCCAGGCCGAAACCGGAAAGTGCGTGCATTCTCTTCGGTGCACTGAGCACCCGCATTTTCTTGACACCCAGGTCGGTCAGAATCTGCGCGCCGATACCGAACGTCCGCAGGTCTTCACCCGGTTCATAGCGCGGCAGATCATGCCCCTGATCCTGTTCATTATACTGGCGAATGTGCGAGACCAGGGTGTCTGATTCCTCGGCCAGGCGCAAAATGATCACCACGCCCTCACCCTCGCTGGCAATACGTTGCATGG
>JASFNY010000099.1:0-6750 GCA_050116795.1 Thiohalophilus sp. | reverse complement strand
GGAACGCACCTCGTTACCGTCACCATCCTCATAGGGATCAGCGGATTTGCTGGTGACGATTCCGCGTATGAACCCCTGTTCACCACCTGTAGCAACATCTGCATGGGCATCCCACGCCGCGCCGTTACTGACATAACCGGCGCCGATTTCAGCCTGAATGTTCTCGCCCGGTTCGAATTTGGGATCCTGGCGTTCGAACAATACTGTTCCGCCCGAACCACCACTGCCATACAGAAGACTCTCCACCCCCTTAATGACGGTCAACTGATCATAGGTCGCGGTACTGGCATAGGCCGAGGGGGGATCCATGCGATTCGGGCAACCACCAAAGACATAGGCGCCATCCAACAACACATTCAGCTGGTTCTGTTTCTGGCCACGAATGACGGGATCGATACCATGGCTACCCATTTTCACACCGGCGACCCCTGGTGTGCGGCTCAACCATTCCCCGCCGTCGCCAGGCACGCCAATCTGGCTTGCCTCGGCGGGTTGTGTCGTTTTATTCGCTTGCTGTTCAGCCTCGGCCTCGACAGCAATTTGCGGCAGCTCCTCGGCCAACACAGGCATCGTAAGCAGTATACCCAGCAGTCCTGTTGCGCCATGCGCTCTGTACTTCATCAAAACATCTCCCCCAATAAATAGTTATCAGGGAAGAAGAGCAAGCGTCATGCCAGACAGACACAACCGGATTTCAACGACTTGCTAATGAAAAATCAGTTTAAAGTGTCTGATATCAGACACCCTGTTGTATATCAGACACTGGCGGGCACGTTTTTTCTATCTTTGTTGGTCGAATGGTGTGATTGGGTTAAGGTATCGCGGATCCAGTATCTGTCCTGTATCTATCCTGGAATGATTCAACAGTATTTAGTTTTCCATGTCGCAGCTGACTCCCGCATTCAAACTGACCCTATTGCTCTCAATCGGAGTACATCTGGGCGCCTTTCTGCAAGCCGGGGGAAATTCATCCGGTTTCCATGAACAAAATATGGAAACCCGACTCAATATCACGCTCAATGCTCTGAGCTCTTCAACACAAACAGAGTTGCAAGAACGGGACAGGCCTGAGAAGAATCCAGTGGAAAAACGTCCGATCAGGAAGGTTATCAAAACACGAACTGATCAGACACAGCCGAAAGCAGTAACACTTGCCAGGCAGGAACCGGTACCCTCAACATCACCTGAATTACAATCTGGTCATATTCGTCAGGTAACCGGTGCCGTCCAGACCGGCCTGTTCGATGAGGAACAATACCGCAAGCTGCTGTTGCGGCATCTGGAACAATACAAACACTACCCGTTTGTCGCACGCCGAGGACACCGGGAAGGCACGGCGACTCTTGAGATGATTCTCAACCCGAAGGGAAAATTGCTGACGATCAAATGCCTGTCGGGCGAAAGCCTGTTCTGCAATGCGGCCATTCAATCCGCCCGCAATGCAGAACCCTTGCCGGCACCCCCCGCAAGGTCGAAGTCCTACGCCATTCAATACGCGATGGTGTACCGGCTGCGGGATTAATTACACCGATCTAAACCGTTATTTATTGCGACAGGCTGTCGCGTACCCGCTCCAGGCGCGCCTTTACCTCGCCGGCCAGCTCATGAATACCCGGTTGTTCGACCAGGTCCAGTACTGCCTGGGGATCCATGAACGCCACGGTCACTGAACCATCCTCTTCCTCGCGCACAACGACGTTACAGGGCAGTAGCAAACCAATATCAGGTTCTGCAGTCAGCGCCTGGTTGGCGAGCACCGGATTGCAGGCACCCAGAATCTTGTAAGGACGCTTGTCGATATCAAGTTTCTTTTTCATAACCGCCTTGACGTCGATCTCAGTCAGAACTCCAAAACCTTCTTCTTTCAGGGCTTCGGTCACTTTCTCGATGGCATCGTCAAAGTTACCTGCGAATTTCGTATTAAATCCGTACATTTGTTCTCTCCTTAATGTGAAGTCATAAGCTTAACCAGCCAGGCAATGGCAAGAACCAGAATAATTCTGATCAGGATACCAAACAGGCCCTGTCCGAAGAACCACCAACCGCCATTCCAGCCTTCACCATGCCTCTTTATTTTCGAGTATCACGGTTACTTCTGCCTGCGCTGATTGTTTAAATACCATTTGGCATATATTTCATCCGGCCATTGCGCCTGCACCCAGGCCAGCACGTCCCGAATATCCTGTTCGCTGAGCCTGTCACCCAGGGCAGGCATGCTGCCACCCAGCGCTATCGTGCCGTTCCTGACTGTCTGCACCAGCACATTCATTGGATGATGCCAGGTATGGCCATCACCGTTTAGCGGAGGCGGTGGAAATTTCCCCTCCTCGTTCCTCTGTCGCCAGTTCGGCGCCCCCTGGGCCAGCTTGCCATGACAGACGGCACAGTTTTGCTGAAAAATGCGTCCACCGCGGACAATTTGCTGAAAATCCTGAGTGCGTGTCGGCACGGCTGATCCGGCATCAGCATTTTCTGCTATGGAAATATTCCATGCTGTCGTTGAGAAACTCACCAGCAGGATCGAGAGTATCAACCTGGTTTGCATCACTGTACTCCGGTTATCACCTTATGCTCGTGTCTTGTTGATTTCATATTGCTTCCACAGATAAAAGACCGCGGGTATCACCACCAGCGTCAATATGGTGGCGCTGATCATGCCACCGACCATCGGCGCGGCAATGCGGCGCATCACTTCCGAACCGGTCCCGCTGCCCAGCATAATAGGCAACAGACCGGCAATGATCGTCGCGACAGTCATCATGATTGGACGTACACGCATCAGGGCCCCTTCGATTACCGCGTTACGCAGTTCTTCCATACTGGGTACATGCACCCTTTCCTTGTCGACAAGCGTACGTTTATAGGCCTGGTTGAGATAGACCAGCATCACGACACCTATCTCGACCGCCACACCGGCCAGCGCGATAAAGCCGACACCCACGGCAACCGACATGTTGTAGCCCAGCAGGTAGAGCAGCCAGTAACCGCCCACCAGTGCCAGCGGCAAAGTTCCCATGATGATCATGACCTCCACCAGGTTGCGAAAGTTCAGATACAGCAACAGGATGATGATCACCAGCGTCAGCGGCACCACGACTTTCAGGCGTTCCTTGGCCCGCACCATGTATTCGTATTGACCCGACCAGGCTATGGAATAACCGGCCGGCAGATCGACCTTGTCATTCACTACCCGCTGGGCTTCCTCGACGTATGAACCGAGATCGCGGTCCTTGATGTCCACGAAAGTCCAGCCGTTGGGTCGCGCGTTCTCGCTTTTGATCATCGCCGGTCCCGATTCGATTCGAATATCCGCCACTTCAGACAGGGGAATACGTGCTCCCCTTTCGGTGATGATTGGCAGCTGCTGCAACTTGTCCAGCGATGCGCGCACGTCACGTGGATAGCGCAGGTTGATCGGATAGCGCTCAAGTCCCTCGACAGTCTGAGCCACCTCCATGCCACCCACCGCGGTACTGACCACATTCTGCACATCGGCAATATTCAGCCCGAAACGTGAGGCCGCCTTGCGATCGATATCGACGGTGACGTAACGGCCACCGGCGGTACGCTCCGAGTAGGCCGACACGGTACCCGGCACACTCATTACCGCTTCTTCGATCTGCTTGCCGATCTCCTGGATCACACCGAGATCCGGTCCCGACACCTTGACCCCGACCGGGGTCTTGATCCCGGTTGCCAGCATGTCGATACGGGTCTTGATCGGCATGACCCAGGAATTGGTCAGCCCGGGGAACCGGATCAACTCGTTCAGTTCCTGCTTGAGTTTTTCCGTGGTCATCCCTTCACGCCATTCGCTGCGTGGTTTGAGCAGAATCGTCGTTTCGATCATGGTCAGCGGCGCCGGATCGGTCGCGGTCTCGGCACGACCGATCTTGCCGAACACACGCTCGACTTCCGGTACCGTCATGATCAGTTTGTCGGTCTGCTGCAAGAGTTCCTGTGCCTTGCCAATCGACAGGCCGGGAAAGGTAGTCGGCATGTACATCAGGTCACCCTCGTCCAGTTCCGGCATGAACTCGGAACCGATCTGACTCACCGGCCAGATGGTCAATACGACCAGCGCAAGCGCCACACCGAGCACCATCCTCGGTTTTTTCAACACGGTATGGATGAACGGCTGATAACCTTTAATCAATATCCTGTTAACCGGGTTTTGCGCTTCCTGTCGTATATGGCCACGAATGAAATAGCCCATCAACACCGGTACCAGGGTGATAGACAATCCTGCCGCAGCCGCCATGGCATAGGTCTTGGTAAAGGCCAGTGGCGAAAACATGCGCCCTTCCTGTGCCTCCAGCGTAAAGACCGGCAGGAAACTCAGGGTGATAATCAGCAACGAGAAGAACAACGGCGGTCCCACCTCGCGTGTCGCCTCGCTGATGATGCGCCAGCGATTCTCGTCGGTCAGCGGTTCACGCTCGATGTGCTTGTGCACGTTTTCGATCATCACGATCGCCGCATCCACCATCGCGCCGACGGCAATGGCGATCCCGCCGAGCGACATGATGTTGGCATTGATGCCCTGGTGGTACATGACAATGAACGCGACGAGAATACCGATCGGCAGACTGATAACCACCACCAGAGCCGAGCGCAGGTGAAACAGGAATACCAGGCAGACCAGCGCGACGATCAAAAACTCTTCCAATAATTTACCATTGAGATTATCGACCGCGCGATTAATCAGATCGGAACGATCGTAGGTCTCAACAATTTCCACCCCGTCGGGCAGTCCGTTCTGTAACTGTTCGAGTTTGCGCTTGACGCCCTCGATCGTTTTTAACGCATTTTCGCCGTAACGCATCACCACGATACCGCCAACCACTTCGCCTTCGCCATCCAGCTCGGCGATACCGCGACGCATTTTTGGCCCGAGTCGAATCTCGGCAATGTCGCCCAGTAATAAAGGTGTCCCCTGCTCACTCACACCCAGCGGAATGCGTCTCAGATCATCCTGGTTTTGTATGTAACCGGTAGCCCGTACCATGTATTCGGCCTCGGCCATTTCGATCACCGAACCACCGGCCTCCTGGTTAGCGCGACGTATCGCCATGCGGACTTTTTCCAGCGGCAGGTTATAGGCACGCAACTTGTCCGGATCCAGCACGACCTGGTACTGGCGCACCATGCCCCCCACCGTGGCAACTTCCGATACACCGGTAACAGTCTGTAACTCGTATTTAAGGAACCAGTCCTGCAGGGAACGCAACTGGGAGAGATCATGCTTGCCGGTGCGATCCACCAGTGCATATTCATAGATCCAGCCGACGCCGGTCGCATCCGGCCCCAGCGCGGGACGGGCCTGAGGCGGAAGACGCGATTCGACCTGGCTGAGATATTCCAGTACCCGCGAACGTGCCCAGTAGGGATCGGTGCCGTCCTCGAACAGGATATAAACATACGAATCACCGAACATCGAATAACCGCGCACAGTCTGCGCACCGGGAACCGACAGCATGGCGGTGGTCAGTGGATAGGTCACCTGATCCTCAACCACCCTTGGGGCCTGTCCGGGATAAGTGGTCTTGATAATCACCTGTACATCCGAAAGATCCGGTATCGCATCCAGCGGTGTGTTTTTCACCGCGTACCAGCCCCAGCCGCACAGGATCACCGTCAACAACAACACCAGAAAGCGGTTGCGTAACGACCAGTCAATAATTCCTTGAATCATCGCCTACGCTCCTTCACCGCTTGTGCATGGATTTGATGACATAACCGTCTTCGCCTTTCTCGAGTTCAAACTCGACCTCATCTTCGGGACTGAACTCATCAAGTTTGACTTCGGGCTTGACGCGAAACGGCATGGTCATCTGCGGCCAGTCGATCGCGGGGATCGGACTATGGGTCATGTTGATCTTGTGCTCTTCCGGCATCACGGCGTGCAGCGTACCTGTTCCGGTTATCGGCTTCGGTTCCGGCTTTTGACTAGCTTGTTGCGACGAGGAACTCATACGTTGAATGCTCGCCTTGAGACTGGCTTCCGAGTCGATCAGGAACTGGGCCGAGGTCACTACTTCTTCCCCTGCCTTCAGGCCACGCTGGATTTCCACCCAGCCGCCGGAGCTGATTCCCGGCACCACGCTGCGCGGCTGGAAACGTCCCTCGCCCATGGCCAGAATGACCCGGTTTTCTTCACCATCCCGAATCAGCGCCTCTTCGGGAATGATCACCACGTCACGTTGTGGTCCACCGTAAATTGAAACATCGGCAAACATGTTGGGTTTAAGGGTTTCATCTGGATTGTCGAAGCGCAGCCGGACCTTGAGCGTACGGGTCTTCGGATTGAGATCGGGATAGACATACTCGACTTTCCCTTCCCAGGTCCGCCCGGGGTAATAGGAAAGTTGTACATCGGCCGGCTGACCATCTCTAACCCATTCCACCTGGCTTTCAAATACCTCGGCCTGGATCCAGATAGAGGAAAGATCGGCCAGGGACATCACTTCAGTCGCCGGCATCACGTACATGCCTTCACGAACACCGAGACTGGCGACGATTCCGTCCTGAGACGCATAACCTTTTATATATTGGCTAACCTGACGGGTCTTGCGTAACTGATCGATCTGATCCTCGCCAACACCCAGGGCGAGCAACCTTTCCCGCGAGGCATTGATCAGACCCTTGTGGCCACTCCTGAGGGCCTGCACATATTCCTCCTGCGCTGTAACGAGTTCAGGAGCATAGACCTCGTACAATAACTGGCCTTTCTTGACCCTTTCGCCTTCA
>JASFNY010000098.1:0-6883 GCA_050116795.1 Thiohalophilus sp. | reverse complement strand
CGGTCTATATCACGTGCCAGTACCTCGCCGATGTCTTCTTTGAATACATCCAGTGCCGGGCGGTCGTCGATAGTGATTGCCATATGATGATCGCAGGCGGTCAGCACGTGTGGTTCGGTGATGGGTGTGCAGCCCTGGCTAAGCCCGGTTACCACTGGAACATCCTTGAAGATGACCCCGGACAGTGAGCCTTCGGTCAGATCATCGGCCACCTGGAAGTAGTGTGAATCCGATGAAGTCAGTCCACCGATCAGGTAACCATTACCCAGCTGTTCCGGAAGTTCCGCAATTAGCTGGGGCAGATGGCCGTTGCGCGGGTCACCATGTACGACGGTCGGACGCAGTGAAAAATCATTCGGATCGGCGAGTGATCGTTTCTGTTCTTCACTGGCCAGGTCAAATACTTCAAAACTCTGTTCCGGAAACTGGCAGGCCAGTACGGCCAGCGCGGGTTGATCGTAGTATTCTGTATTGGTGCAACAGATCCCGTTACCGATACTGCCTACCCAGTGGGCAATACCGGTCTGTTCCCTGAGATAGCGCAACAATTTGCTCAGTTCGTTACTGAAGGCGTCGGTTACGTAGATGAAGGCCAGGTTGCAATCCTGGCAAGGGCCAAGTTGTTCTATGACCTCGTCCGCCACCGGCTGCCATTGTTTTCCGGCACTATGTCCCAGTTTGAATTGTGTCATTGTTTGGATTGTTTACCTGTTGTCATGGTCGATCATGCTAGCACGTCTGGATTGTTGCTATCGAGAGGTGAAAATCAGGTTCGTAACGACATAAAAAAACCGGGCAGAAGCCCGGTTATTTGTTACCTGAGAAATGAATCAGGCTTTTTTCTTGCTTTCGATCATCTGATGGATCAGCGGGTTCAGGATCAACTCCATGGCGAAGCCCATTTTGCCGCCGGGTACCACGATGGTGTTGCGGCGTGACATGAAAGAGTCCGGAATCATATTCAGAAGGAAAGGGAAATCGATGCCTTTCGGATCCTTGAATCGAATAACGATGAAACTCTCATCCGGAGTCGGAATGTCCCGGGCGATAAACGGATCGGAAGTGTCCACGGTCGGTACCCGCTGGAAGTTGACGTGGGTACGTGAGAACTGTGGCGTGATGAAGTGTACATAGTCTTCCATCCGGCGCAGGATGGTATCGACAATGGCTTCAGCAGAGTAACCGCGCTGAGCATTGTCGCGATGGATCTTCTGGATCCACTCCAGGTTCACGATCGGAACGACGCCGACCAGCAGGTCAACGTGTTTTGCGACATCGACATCACCATCGGTCACACCGCCGTGCAGACCTTCATAAAACAGCAGATCGGTCTTGTCCTTGATCTCTTCCCACGGGGTGAACTGGCCCGGATTCAGATCGGTACCCAGGCGGTTGTTGTGTTCGGCCGCTTCCTCGTCACTATGCAGGTAATAACGGCGCTTGCAGGTGCCGTTCTTGCCGTAGGTCTTGAAGGTTTCTTCAAGCAGATCGAAGTGGTTGGCTTCCGGGCCAAAATGGCTCAGCTGTTTGCCCTTCTTGGCAAATTCGGCGATCGCCTCTTTCATGGCGGCGCGATCATACTTGTGGAAGCTGTCGCCCTCGACGACCAGCGGATTGATCTGCTCGCGGAAGAAAATATGCTCAAAGGCATTTTTTACCGTGGTGGTCCCGGCGCCGGAGGAACCGGTGACCGCGATAATGGGATGTTTTGCAGACATGGGGTCTCCCTTGATTCAAACGTATTTAAATATTGTTATGGAATTCGGTCGTTCGGCGGCGGCCCTGGCCGCGAGCGAGCCGCCTATTCTAATAGAATGTGTGGCGTAAGTCTCGCCATGCGGCAAATTAATGGGGTTACCGTCGGTTCGACGGGGTTCGCGTCAGTTCGATGCCTGTTCGCGGGCGATCGCGCGATATCCAATATCGGTGCGGTAATAGACGCCGTCCCAGTGGATATCACGTACCAGGGCATAAGCCCTTTGCTGGGCTTCAGTCACGGATTGCCCGAGTCCGACGGCGCACAGTACCCGGCCGCCGCTGGTGATGACTTGCCCGTCCTTTTCCGCGGTGCCGGCATGAAAGACCTTGCCGTCCTCTGTGGCCTCCGGAATTCCCTGAATCACGTCGCCCTTGCGATAGCTGCCCGGGTAGCCGCCGGCGGCCAGTACCACGCCCAGCGCGGCGCGGGGGTCCCAATCGATATTCCCGACCTGGTCGAGGCGCCCATCCAGCGCCGCCTCGCAGAGGGTCACCAGATCGGAGCGCAGGCGCATCATGATCGGCTGGGTCTCCGGATCGCCGAACCGGCAGTTGTACTCCAGGACCTTCAGCGTGCCGTCGGGGCCAATCATCAGCCCGGCATACAGGAACCCGGTATACGGATGGCCCTCGGCCGCCATGCCGCGCACGGTCGGCTCGATGACCTCACGCATGACCCGATCGTGAATTTCCTGGGTGACCACCGGGGCGGGGGAGTAGGCTCCCATGCCGCCGGTATTGGGCCCCCGGTCGCCGTCGTCACGGGCCTTGTGGTCCTGTGAGGTGGCCATCGGCAGGATATGTTCTCCATCGGCCATGACAATAAAACTGGCTTCCTCGCCCTCTAGCAGCTCCTCGATTACCACCCGGTGACCGGCATCGCCGAAGGCATTTCCCGCCAGCATGTCACGTACCGCGGCGATCGCTTCGTCTTCAGTTTGTGCCAGGATGACGCCCTTGCCGGCAGCCAGTCCGTCGGCCTTGACCACGATCGGGGCACCCTGTTGCTGAATGTAGGCCACGGCCTCGTCGATCTCGGTGAAGTTGCCGTAGGCCGCGGTCGGGATGTTATGGCGCTGCAGAAAGTCTTTGGTGAATGCCTTGGAGCCTTCAAGCTGGGCGGCGGCCCGGGTGGGGCCGAAACAACCCAGTCCCGCCGCAGTAAATTCGTCCACCACGCCCGCTACCAGTGGCGCTTCGGGGCCGACCAGGGTCAGGTCAATGGCTTCACGCCGGGCAAAGTCGAGCAGGGCGGGAATGTCCTCGGCGGAGATATCGATGTTCTGCAGGCCGGGCTCCAGGGCGGTGCCGGCGTTGCCGGGGGCGACGTAGACGATATCAACCCGCTCAGACTGGGCGGCCTTCCAGGCCAGGGCATGTTCGCGGCCGCCGCCGCCGATTACCAGAATCTTCATTGTCCCCACTCATATATATAGGCTTACCGGCGGCGACTATGCCTGATTGCCCCCCGGTGGTCAAACCGTCGGCTAATGCTCGGTCAGTGGATTGGGATTATGAAAACGCATGTACTTGGCTGTTTCGTAAATTCCCTGGATCAGCTCCCGCATGTGTTGAGTGATATCGGGATGGTCGGCGCTGATGTCCTGTTTGAAGTCATCGTTGCGAATGTCGTGCAGGGAAAGCTGACTGTTGTCGGCACGCATGTGCAGCAAATAATTGTCATTCAGTAAACCAAGCATGGGAATTTTATCGTACACAATGGTGAATGCATAACGTTGGTCATCGTAGCGAGGATCGAGCAGGTCACGCCCGAGAGTCGTATTGGTGTAACCGGGTGCAGCGAGCCCGGCCACCGTGGGCAGAAGATCAACCTCGCTGGCAATCTTGTCAAACTTCTGAGGCTTCAGCATTTTTGGTGCGTAAATAATTAACGGCACATGCAAATTGGTCAGGTTAAAGTGGCTCTCGAACTCGGGGGTATGCTTGCCACCATAGCCGCCAATCCCATGGTCGCCGTAAAAAACAAAGATAGTATTATCGAAATAATCCGATTGCCGGGCCAGCTTCATAAAGTGGCCGATGCTGTGGTCCATGAAGCGAAATGAATTGAATTCAGCATTGGAGTAAAAACCGTGCTGCCTGAGTTCTTCCTCGTTATGCGTTTCCAGTTCAAATCCGTGATTGTTTTCAGGAATGGTGTAGGGCCTGTGGTTTCCCGAAGTCTGGATTATTGCAAAGAAAGGTTTGTCTTCTTTTTCCAGCACCTTGTGGGCTTCTTTGAACAGATCCAGGTCCGATATACCCCAGACATCGATGCGCGGCGAACTGTAACTGCCTTCCTCGTGAATCTCCAGTCCGGGAATGTTATGCGAAAGAATTCCGCGAATATTGCCCCAGTTGGCGCTGCCGCCAAGAAAATAATATTTATCGTAACCTTTGAAGGCATTGATAATTGTATGCTGATCGACGATTAACGGGTTTCGTGAAGAGGTACGATGCAGCTCCACGTCCGGAAGGCCGGTTATGCCGGTAAATACCGAACGTGCCGTGCCTGTTTGTGGCGTGTAGTAATTACTGAAAAACAGGCTGTTCTTCGCCAGCTTGTCGAAGTGCGGGGTCGGGTTAAACGGATTCCCGAATATTCCCGTTTTATAACTGGCGAATGATTCGAGATACACCATAATAATGTTAGGCTGACGCTCCGCCAGGGGACCGGGTTTATTAACTTTCCGTGTGTAGTTGAGTGCCTGTTTGTCAGGATTCTCAATCTTCAAAAAGTCAGCCATGCGCTCGTAATGTTTCTTCGTCTCCTCGACACTGTAATTGATATCTTTGTTTTTTAACGTATCAAAGAAATACAATACCGGGTTGAGTGTTACCGCCGAGGTAAACGGGTGCGTCGTGGCAAAGGCATCACTCCAGCGCAGCGGGTAGTAGGAAAACTTGCCATAGATCCCAAAGATTACCAGGAATGTCATTAGCGTTGCGGTGATGATCTTGTAACGCCGAAGAGGTTGCCAGGCCGGCATTACAGTGACTCGTTGCAACAGGAGATACATCAGCCAGGCATACGCAGCAGCCAGAACCACGATGGACAGTACCAGTGTGATGACCGGGTAGGTCTCCCAGACCATGTCCATGGAGATTTGAAGATCAACGGCAAAGCGAAGTACTGTGGCATTCAACGGTTTGCCCAGGTAGGCAAAATGCCCGAAGTCAAAAACGTAAAACAGTTCGATAACTGTAAATACCAGTACCAGGTATCCCAGCCACAGGTGCCTGCGCCAGCGACCTTCGAACGGGCTGAACCAGCGGAAACCGCCGAGCAGCAATAACGGGAGCAGGCCCAGCAGAATCAGACGCAGGTCGAACTTGCCGCCGAGATAAAGCCCGGTCAGCAGTTCCCCGGTCGGGATCGGGTTGTGGGCATCGTTGAAATAGGCCCAGAAAGCAATCCTGGCTGCACTCATCAAGACGAGTTGAATCAGGGTGATCCAGAGTCCCAGGATTACGATGCGGGGCAGTTTCGGCATGGTTTTTCAGAGTGGAATCGTGGAAAATTCAGACACGGCATAATAAGGTAAGGCGCCGACCTTTGCAAAAGGCGCTGCCGGTTATGTGAAATCGACGTGAAGTGGTCATTATCTGAAAGACAGATTGGTTCATGAACCCGCATGTAAAACGTTTTACCCGTTATTCGCTGTTCACCCTGCTGGCACTGGTGCTGCTGTATGCGATTGGCCGGCCGATCCATGTCTGGCTTGACAGCTTCTATAGCGGGGCACGTGGCCCCTATTTGCAGATGCCTGCGCCCGATGCCATAACCCTGCGCTGGCAGTCTCCGGAAGTGGTACAGGCGACAGTGCGTTATGGCACCGATCCCCGGCAGCTGACACGACACAGTAAAACCCTGGCCGCCAGCGAACAGCATGAAGTACGCCTGAAGGGCCTGGCACCCGACACCCGCTATTACTACGCTATCGATCACAACGGTCACCAGGTCTACGGCGGCGAGGATTATTACTTTCGAACGGCGCCGGCTACCGGTTCGGCCCGACCGATCCGGCTATGGGTCATCGGTGATCCGGGGTATGCCGGTGAGCGTCAGGATCGAGTGCGCGAACGTGCGCTCGAATGGATGGACCGGCACCCGCGACCGGACAATTTGCCGACACTGGATGTCTGGCTGACGACCGGCGATAACGCCTATACCTCCGGTTCCAATCCCCAGTTCCAGCAACAATTTTTCTCGCCGTTTGCTGAACTGCTGCGCCACCAGCCGATCTGGCCGGCCTATGGCAACCACGATGACAGGCGTAACGTGTTTTTCGATATTTTCAGCCTGCCGCAACATGGTGAGTCGGGCGGCCTGGCCTCGGGCACCGAATACTATTATTCCTTCGATTTTGCCGACCTGCACGTGATCATGCTTGATACCGAGGTCAGCGATCTGGATTCAGATTCCCCTATGTTGAAATGGCTGAAGGCCGATCTGGCAGACACCAAACAACCCTGGAAGATCGTCGTGTTACATCATCCTCCCTATACTCACGGCGGCCATAACTCGGACAACATATTCGACAGTAACGGACGGATGTTCGAGGTACGCCGTAACATTTTGCCACTGCTGGAGCAGGGCGGCGTGCAACTGGTGCTGTCAGGCCACAGCCACGTGTATGAACGTTCCTGGCCGTTGCGCTGCCATTACGGCACGTCGGATAGCCTCGAGAATACGATGATACTCAGTCGACAGCGTGAACAAGGTGCAGTCTACTCGACAGGTGGTACCGTCTATGCGGTAGTCGGTTCATCGTCCAAGCTGGATCATGGTCCGCTGGATCATCCGGCAATGGCGATATCCCTGGAAAGCCTGGGATCGCTGATTGTCGATATTGCCGGCGACCGAATGACGGCGCGGTTTATCGATGACCAGGGAAAGATACGCGATGAGTTTGTGATTCGCCGGGGAATGGGCGATGCCGTCAAGCCTAGTGACGGAAATGCCGCATGCCGGTAAAGACCATGGCCATATCGTGTTCGTCCGCGGCTGCAATCACCTCTTCATCACGCATTGAACCGCCCGGCTGAATCACGGCGCTGATCCCGGCTTCGGCGGCCTGGTCCAGACCGTCGCGGAACGGGAAGAAGGCGTCCGAGGCCGGGA